>CAYQWI010000160.1:0-4882 GCA_964421165.1 uncultured Natronomonas sp. | reverse complement strand
CGTCGCTGCACCGGATGAGTATTATGGCGCACGAAGTCGTCGTGATGCCGTACAAGACGTTCCGGCTGAACACGGTCGTCTGTCCGCCGTACAACGCCGACTTCGACGGCGACGAGATGAACATGCACGCGCTGCAAAACGAGGAGGCTCGCGCGGAAGCGCGCGTTCTCATGCGCGTTCAAGAGCAGATCCTCAGCCCGCGCTTCGGTGAGAACATCATCGGCGCGATCCAAGACCACATCTCGGGACTGTACCTGCTCACTCACGAGAACCCCCGGTTCAACGAGACGCAGGCGCTCGACCTGCTTCGGGCGACGAGCATCGACGAACTGCCGGACGCCGACGGAACCGACGACGACGGCTTCGAGTACTGGACCGGCCGATCGCTGTTCTCCGAGTTGCTCCCCGAGGGTCTCGATCTCACGTTCAGATCGTCGGCGGGCGACGAGGTCGAGATCGTCGACGGAGAACTCGCTTCGGGGACGATCGACGAGGACGCTGTCGGCGCATTCGGCGGCGAAGTCGTCGATACGATCTGTAAGGACTACGGGAACACCCGCGCGCGCATCTTCGTTAACGAAGTCGCGACGCTCGCGATGCGGTCGATCATGCATTTCGGATTCTCGATCGGGATCGACGACGAGTCCATCGAACGGGAGGCCGAAGAGCAGATCGCCGAAGCGATCGCCAACGCGAACGAGCGCGTCGAAACGCTCATCGAAACGTACCACAACGGCGAACTCGAATCACTGCCCGGCCGAACGGTCGATGAGACGCTGGAGATGAAGATCATGCAGACGCTCGGCAAAGCGCGTGACTCCGCCGGTGACATCGCGGACGATCACTTCTCCGACGAGAACCCGGCGGTCGTGATGGCTCAATCCGGGGCGCGTGGATCGATGCTCAATCTGACCCAGATGGCCGGTTGTGTCGGCCAGCAGGCAGTTCGGGGCGAGCGAATCAATCGCGGCTACGAGGACCGCACGCTGAGTCACTTCAAACCGAACGATCTCTCGGCGGACGCCCACGGCTTCGTCGAAAACTCCTACCGAAACGGGCTGACGCCGAAGGAGTTCTTCTTCCACGCGATGGGCGGCCGAGAGGGGCTAGTCGATACGGCGGTCCGGACCTCGAAGTCCGGCTACCTGCAGCGACGGCTCATTAACGCGCTTTCGGAACTCGAAACGCAGTACGACGGCACCGTTCGGGACACATCCGACACCGTCGTTCAGTTCGAATTCGGGGAGGACGGCACGTCGCCGGTGCAGGTCTCCTCCTCGGAGGAGTTCGACATCGACGTCGACGGGATCGCCGACCGGATCATCGACGAGGAGTTCGCTTCCGAGGCCGAGAAGGAGGCGTTCCTCGAGATCGAGGAACCGAAAACGAACCTCTCGGAACACGGCGAATCGTGGCGCTCGGCGTCGGGACAGGAGGTAGAATCCGATGACTGATATCACCGAAGAAATCGAACGTATCGTCGAGACCACCGATCTCCCTCGACGGCTGAAAGACGACGTCTACGAGACGATCCAGGACCGCGACGGGGTGACGACCGAGCAGGTCGAAGAGATCACCTACGCCGTCGAATCGCAGTATCTCCGGACCCGCGTCGATCCGCTCGATCCCGTCGGGACGGTGTCCGCACAGAGTATCGGGGAACCGGGAACGCAGATGTCGGTTCCTGCCGATGAACGCGTTGTCATCCGCCAAAACGGCGAAACTGACGTGGTCGAAATCGGACCGTTTGTCGACTCACTGATAGATAGTGGCGAGACGCGATCGTTCGACGATCACGAAGTCGCTCTCGCTCCGGATGGAATTGAAGTTCCAAGTCTCTCGCGTGATGAGACCGTCCAGTGGAAAACGCTCGAAGAAATCAGCCGGCACGAAACGCCCGACGAGTTGCTCAAATTCGAACTTGAATCGGGTCGGACGATCCGGGCGACGAAAGCACATTCGTTCGTAACTCGAAAGGACAACGAGGTTGTTCCTGTCGCTGGTAAAGATCTCGATTGTGGAGACTGGCTTCCGATCGTTTCCTCGATCGATAGTGAGGGTAGCGATTCGGTTGATCTGCGTAAATATCTCTCGGCGAGTGATTACTGGTACACCTCCACGCTTACTGATGGCGGTGTGCAGGCTGTACCGGGAGGATCCGACCAGCTTCGGAACAAACGCAACGCACTCAAAGAGGGTAAACTGGATGAGTACGCAGTCTATCCTGTTCAAGGAACTGTCGGTCTCCCAGAACAGTTCCCACTTGATCAAGAAACCGGATTCTTCATCGGTGCGTGGCTTGCGGAAGGCTCACTAACGGATCATTACGTATCCGTATCGAACATCGATGCTGAATTCCAGTCTCGGATCCGGTCTTTCGCAGATCGGTTTGATTTCTCGGTGAACGAATACGAGAATCAGAGCGGTTTCGCAGCCGGATACGATATCCGCGTGAACGGAACCATACTCGCTGATTTCCTTCGTGCTGCCTGTCTCGAAAACGGTAATAAGGTTATCCCTGGGTTCGCGTTTGGTGCGGACGTAGAGTTTGTCGCTGGACTGCTCCGGGGGTATTTCAGTGGCGACGGAAACGTCGGTAAAAACGCTGTACGTTCCAGTTCAACGAGCGAACGGCTTACAGCTGACGTGGCTTTACTACTTGCACGGTTCGACGTGTATGCAACGCTCAGCACTCAGGATGAATCTCGAACGCTTCGGATCCCGAAAAAGCACGTTCCGCGATTCTACAACCGGATCGGGATGGTCGGCGAACGCGGCTCCGAACTGGAAGACCTAGCCGAAACTGCAGATCCAAACGGACCCGATGCGACTGATCAGATCCCGAACTTCGGAGATACACTCGAAGCGGTTATCGACGTGACCGATATCCCGAAGCGCGAAATAAACAGTGCAACGAAACGACAGCGCGTCGGACGCAACCGCCTCTCTCGACTCGTTGCCGAGGCTGAAGATTCAATCAGTGAGGATCTTCCCGAACTTGATGCACTACGACAAGCTATCACGAGTGATGTCGTCTGGGATCGAATCGAATCCATCGAGACGGTCGAAAGCGACCACGAGTACGTCTATGACTTCTCCGTCGAGGGGTTAGAGACGTTCACGACCGCGGAAGGCGTCGTGACGCACAACACGATGAACACGTTCCACTACGCCGGCGTCGCGGAGATCGACGTGACCCAGGGGCTGCCGCGGCTCATCGAGCTCGTGGACGCCCGAAAGACGCCCGACACGCCGATGATGACGGTCCATCTCGACGGCGAGTACGCGGCCGATCGCGAACGGGCCCACGAGGTCGTCTGGGAGATCGAGGCGACCAAGATACTCGCGTTGGGTGACGTGTCGACGAACGTCGCCGACATGCTCGTCCAGATCGACCTCAACGAGGAGACGCTGGCCGAGCGGTGGCCGACCGTCGGCGATATCGACGATATCGTTGGCCGGATCGCGGGCACGATCGAAGCCGAGTTGGGTGTCGATACCGACCGACCGGCGACGACGCTCATTCAGTTCGGCCCCGAAGAGCCGTCCTATCGGGAGCTGTTACAGCTCGTCGAGGAGCTTCGAGAGATCGTCTTCAAGGGGATCGAGGAGATCTCTCGCGTGGTCATCCGAAAGGAAGAAACCGATGACGGCGAGGAGTTCATTCTCTACACCGAGGGGTCGAACCTGAAGAAGGTCCTCGACATCGAGGGGGTCGACGCGTCGCGGACGACGTGTAACAACATCCACGAGATCCACAACAACCTCGGCATCGAGGCGGCTCGCGAGGCGATCATCGAAGAGACGATGAACACGCTCAAAGAGCAGGGTCTCGATGACGTGAACATCCGTCACCTGATGTTGGTCGCCGACATCATGACGAACAACGGCGAAATCGAGTCCATCGGTCGACACGGCATCTCCGGCAACAAAGATTCGGTGCTCGCGCGGGCGGCGTTCGAGGTGACGGTGAATCACCTGCTCGATGCGGCGATCCACGGCGAAGTCGACGACCTCGACGGCGTCACGGAGAACGTCATCGTCGGCAAGCCGATCAAACTGGGCACCGGCGACGTCGACTTGCGGATGGGTGCCCGACAGGCCGGCGGCTCCGCTTCGGACGACTGAGCTAGCTATTTTCCACGCCTCCCAACTCTCATGCCCGTTACCCTCACCGACGAAGCCAGACAGTACATCGCGTTGTTCGACGATAAAACGGACGTCCCGGCGATCGATTGTCTCGTCAACGACGAGTACGACCGCATCGCCTTCGTCGTCCCCGCCGGAACCATGGGACAGGCGATCGGCCCCGGCGGGAAACACGTTCGGGCGGTCGAATCTGCCCTCGGGCGGGACGTCACGATCGTCGAGAACGCCGACAACGCGGCGGATTTCGTCGCGAACGCGCTGGCCCCGGCGGCCGTCTACAACGTCACGATAAGCGAAAACGACACGACCGTCGCCTACGCGGAAGTGGACCGAGACGACCGCGGGGTCGCGATCGGAAAGGGCGGGCGGACGATCGAGCTGGCGCGACGGCTCGCGGATAGACATTTCGGTATCGACGATATCGAGTTAACGTAGTTTAGCTTCGACTCCCTGTATCCGGTTCGGCACGCGTCTCGGCTTCGACGTATATCTGCTTTGCTTCCGGAACGACTGTTCGGATCGCCGCCTCGATCTCGTCGACGGCTGTTTCGATCTCTGCTGTCGAGAGGTCGTTCTCGAAGTCGATCTCGCAGGCGACGAGCACCGAGTCGGGACCGAGGTGCATCGTCCGGAGGTCGACGACCTCGACGACGGCGTCCACTGCTTCGATTCTTTCGAGGAGCCGTTTCCGCTCGCGTCTCGTCACGCCTTCGCCGATCAACAGTGCCCGACT
>CAYQWI010000159.1:0-4886 GCA_964421165.1 uncultured Natronomonas sp. | reverse complement strand
CGTCGAGCGCTCGACGATCGGCGAGAACGTCCACGTGATGGCCGGCGCGGAGATCCTCGATTCGACGCTCGATCGCTCCATCGTCTTCGAGAACGCGACCGTCGACGGCTGTGAGGTTCACGGGACGATCATCGACGAGGGGACACGGATCGAGAACATCGACCTCGCGGGCGCGCTCATCGGTGCTCACACCCGGCTGTCGAACGGGACCGACCGATAGCGACGCCAATCGTTTTGTCCCGTCCCGCCCAACGGCTGGTATGCAGGGTGCAGATCGGACCACCCGGGAACGGATCGTTTCGTTTTTGCGCGAGGAGAGCGCCGAAGCCGGTCGGATCGCAAACGAGTTCGAGATCACGACCGCGTCGGCGCTCTCCCACGTCGAACACATCGCGAAATCGCTCGACGGAACCGACGAACAGCTACTCGCGGCGCCGCCGGAGTGTCTCGAATGCGGATTCGACGGGTTCGATACGCTGATCAACCGGCCGTCACGCTGTCCCGAGTGTAAAAGCGAACGCGTTTCCGAACCGATCTTCACCGTGCGGTGAACGGTCGATATGCGTATCTGACCGGAAAACCCGATACGCGGTCCCGATAGTGTTTAATATGGCCGTCGTGTAATCCCAAACTGTAATGTCGGAAGTCTGCTCGACGTGTGGACTCCCTGAGGAGCTTTGCGTTTGCGAAGACGTGGCCAAAGAGTCTCAGGAGATCAACATCCGCATCGACGAGCGCCGATACGGTAAGGAAGTAACGGTCATCGAAGGGTTCGATCCGCGGGACGTCGATATGGATTCGCTATCTTCGGATCTGAAATCGAAGTTCGCCTGCGGCGGCACCGTCGAAGACGGTTCGATCGAACTACAGGGCAACCACCTCGGCCGAATCGAGGAGTTCCTTCGGGAGAAAGGATTCAACGTCGCATGACCGTTCTCTAGTACTCATCGGTTACCTCGAGCTATTTTTAACCCTCTGTCGAGCGCCTCGCTCGCCTCACGGTCGGGAAACACTCGCCACGAACGCACGACTACCCATTCAGAACGGCGCGTCCGGGTCCGGACCTTCCGTCGAGGTAGCCGCCGTTTCGTTTTCGGTTTCGAACTCGTAGGGCCACCCTTCGATCCCCGTCTCCAGTGACTCGACGCGCCCCTCGAAGCCTTCGAAGGAGCCGATGAGACGAGCCGCCTGAACGCTCGCCTGCCCGTGCGGACAGACCGTCACGACGCGATCTGCTCCTGCGAGCTCGTCGATTCGACCCGTCAGCTCCGCGAACGGAATGTTCTCGCTTTCGGGGATGTGTCGCCGCTCGAACTGTAGCGGGGATCGGATGTCGACGATACGAACGCGCGTTTGCGAGTCGAGTAACTCGGAGAGCTCTTCGGCGGAAATTTCGCCGTCCATACGTCTCGATACGCGAGCGAGGGCTTAAACGACCGGGTCCGATTCCGTCACAACTTGCCGCTCTCGCGGGCCAACAGCAACCCTTCGATGGTGGCGTCGTTGGCTGGACCGGTCCGTGCCACGTCGAGGGCCTCCTCGACCGGTACGGTCACGACATCGAGGAACTCGTTTCCGTCGAGTTCCCGCTCACCCCGGGTAAAACCGTCCGCCCAGACGATCCCGCGAGGGTGTCTGAGAACGCCCGTCGAGCACCAAAACGACTCCAGCAGTTCGACCGAATCGGCGACGAGCCCGACTTCCTCCTCCAGTTCGCGGCCCCCCGCGGCCTCGTACCCCTCGCCGCCCTCGACGATGCCGGCGGGCAGTTCATAACAGAGCTCTCGGATCGTCGGTCGGAACTGCTCGACCATCACGACCGACCGTTTCTCGCCCGGAAGACCGAACGCTTCGGGATCGTCGACGACCGCCACGACGACCACTGCGGGCGGTAGTTCGGCCCAGTAGTAGCGTTTGCTCCGCCCGTCCGGCAGTTCGACGAGATCGTATCCGCCGGTGTACCAGCCGGTTTCGTACTCGGTTACGGACTCGATCACCGTCCACTCGTGGTCTCTCGGGCTGTGATCGGTCGGCGTCTCGTCGGCGTCGTCGTCACTCATCGCTTTCCGCCCCGACGAGGCGATCGCGGTACAGTCGGTTGAACGCCATCCTCCGGACGGTTCCGACGGCCGCGTCCGGCTCGTTCGCGAACGTCGCGGCGACGGCTTCTCCCGTCGGCGAGACGTGCCATGCGACCCGGTCGACGTTATCGCTGCCAGCGACGTGAACCGTTCCCGAATACGTCGAACGCCACGATTCGAAGGCGTCACGATCCGAAACCCGGACTACCAGCGTTTCCGCAAACAGCGTCTGCCTGGCCGTCTCGACGACGTCGCTCGTCGCGCGTTCGCCGTACTCCTCACGATCGAACCCCATGGCGCGCGCGACCTCTCGAACGACCGTCTGCGACGTCGGGCCGAGCGCTTCGAATCGCTCTTCGATCTCCTCGTCCGATCTCGGATCGAACGTCCCCCGCGTTTCTACCCCGGACTCTCCCTCGAATGCCTCACTCGTCATCGTCGGATTCTTCGTGCATACGGCGTGTCATCTCCCTCGCCTCCTCGAGTATCTCCGCTGTCTCTTCGTCCACCTCACCGGATGTATCGACGAACTCTCCCCGTTCGGAGGCGGTGTGAACGTCCCCGTGCTCGTGACGGTGGCTGTGGTCGTGCTCCCCGTCGTCGAACAGCGCCCCCGACCGCTCGGTGAGCGGATCGTCCGAACTGTCCTCCAACCCGCCGACGGTGTCGTCGAACAGCTGCGGAAACTCCGTTTCCTCGACCCGTTCGGCGATGATCTCTGCGAGTTCGTCTTCGCCCATCTCTCCCCACTCCGGGGCGTGTTCGTCGAGCCACGATTCGTGATCGTCGTCGCCCAGTATCGCGCTGAACGCGAGATGGTTCGCGAGGTGTCCCGCGTCGGCCTGTGGGTCCGAACAGACGGGGCAGGCGTATCCCATATCCGACGTGAGCGCGCCAGCGACAAAACGCCTGCGTCCGACGGTGCTCGCACGGACTGTTGTCGTCTGTTATCGGACAGCGAGCGTCTCAAAGCGTCCGGACCAACACGTAAGCGTCCTCGCCGTCGTCGTAGTAGCTCGGTATCGTGTGGTGGATCTCGAAGCCGAACTCCGCGTACAGCGACCGAGCCGCCTCGTTGCTTCGTCTGACTTCCAGCTTCACCCGGTCGGCGCCGTGCGCGGCGAGCGAAGCGATACCGTGTGAGAGCAGCTCTCGACCGATCCCCCGCTGCCGATAGTCCGGGTCGACGGCGATGTCCTTTATATGTCCGAGCAAAATTCCGTGGGTGTCGGCTGTATCACCGACGACGTATCCGACGACCGAGCCGTCGAACTCCGCGACGAAAAACGCCGGCGCGTCGAGAAGCCCTTCGAACGCGACGTACGGCCACGGCTGCTCGAAGGAGCGCTTTTCGATCCGGAACACCGAGAGGAGGTCGGCGCGAACGGCCTCTCTGACCTCCGTCTCGGATCGCGAATCGACGGCTGTCACGTCCGAAACGTAGCGCCGACGATCACATAGGGCTGTCGGCTGTTCGGTTATTTGTCTTTTTTAATCATCGAATATATTCGCCGCTGGCCAGAAACTTCATATAGACGTAGACTAAACAGCCGAACGCACCCATTTGGGTGCATCCCCACCCCCCCACCCCGCTTTTAACTCCGGTAGCTACCGGGCCACTTCCCGTCTTATCCCCCCGCTTAGAGCGTGATCTCTCCGTGTAGGCATAAAAAGAACCGATGTTCGAGCTGCGCGAACGTCGTCAGTCGTCCGCGGGCGCGCTGCCGCTATCGCCTTCCGCCTGCTTTTTCGTGTGCGAAAGCTTGCCACCGTCGGCGAGGATCCGGCGCTCGCGCTCGGAGGCGTCCAGCGTCGCGGTGAGTTCCCACTCGTCGTTGACGCGAACGGTGAACTCCTCTTGCCCCGATCGGACGGCCGTTGCGACATCGTCGACGATCTCGATATCGTCGCCCTGCTCGATCTTCTCGTAGTCCTCGGCGTCGATCTCGAGCGGCAACAGCCCGAAGTTAAACAGGTTCGCCTTGTGGATGCGGGCGAAACTCTGTGCGAGGACGCCTTCGATACCCAGATACATCGGGCACAGGGCCGCGTGTTCTCGCGAGGATCCCTGACCGTAGTTCTCGCCCGCGACGAGGAACCCGCCGTCGCTGTCGAGTGCGCGCTGTGCGAACGTCTCGTCGACGCGAGAGAGGGTGAACTCCGACAGCTTCGGGATGTTCGACCGGTACATCAGGATGTCCTGCGTGGCCGGGATGATGTGATCCGTCGTGATGTTGTCGTCCATCTTCAGAAGCGTCGGTCCGGCGATGTCCGCGTCGAGTTCGTCCTTCAGCGGCACGTCGCCGATGTTCGGACCCTTGATGAGTTCGTCGTCGACGGCCTCCTCGGGGGAGATGATATCGGGGTCCTCTCGACCCATGCCCTCGCTGTATTTGGTTCCCATCTCGAACTCGGGCGCTTCGAAGTCGTCGAGTTCGTCGGCGAGGTCCCGGGGATCGATAATCTCGCCTGCGAGCGCCGCCGCGGTGGCGACTTCCGGCGAACAGAGATAGACGTTGTCGTCCTCGATACCCGATCGGCCCTCGAAGTTGCGGTTGAAGGTTCGGAGGGAGACGGAGTCGGATGCGGGAACGTGACCGATACCGATACAGGCACCGCAGGTCGCCTCGGAGAAGTTGACGCCGGCGGCCATCATCTCGGCCGTCCAGCCCTCGCGGGCGAGCATCTCGGAGGCCTGCTTCGAGCCCGGTGCGACGATCATCTCAGTCTTCTTGTCGATGGTGCGGCCTTCGAGCATCTTCGCGCCGGGGAGGATGTCCTCGTAGGCGCCGTTCGTACAGGAGC
>CAYQWI010000158.1:3203-4893 GCA_964421165.1 uncultured Natronomonas sp. | reverse complement strand
CAGGCGGAAATAGTGATCGCCTTGGTCCGCTAAAAAGATCACGAGGAAGACGAGCGTCGGCGGGACTAATCCGATTGTCAGATACGTTATGATCGAGTTTCGTTGTACCTTTTTCGCGTCGAGTTTTCCCCACATATTCGCGAGCATGAGCCCCCCTGCGAGGAGACAAAACACCAACGACACGGCGAACAGCTTTACAAACAGCTCCTCGAAACTTCCGCCGAGCGCGGCGAGTGAGGCCCCACGCTCGCTCGTTTCTTCGAGCGTCTGGCCGCCGGTGACGAGTAAACTCTCATATACCCACCTCGCCCGGTTTACGGCCCGTTCGTGTTGGATAATCCACGCGAAGAAGACACCCCCGATGACGACGGTGTGTGCGAGAAGCGATCGATGCGTTGCGATCGTATGATCGGGCGCATACCGCTTTACGAGAAGCTGAACGCCGACGATCGCAAACAACATCGAGAGAAACGTCATCGTCTCCTGTGGATGGACGAATATCAGACCGATCCCGGCGATGGTAAACGACGCTCCGATCGGCGAGGTCAGCGGGAATCCGTCGACATCTTCGGTGAGATAGCGAAAGAGTAAGAAGAGAGCGAACGGCAAAAAGAGGATCGCCTGGCTGGATGGGTGTGCTATCACGTGGACGCTTATTTTGTTGATCGGAATGAGCAGCACTGCGGCGAAGAGACCAACTATTCCGGCCCATCGAGATTCGGTGAAATACTGCACACAGAGGGGCATCGCAACGAGATACACCAGTGGGAACAGCAACATCGGTGTGTACTGTAGGGTGTTCGTCAACTCCAGCCCGGTCAGCTCGGAAAAAAAGATCGAGATCAGATGGATACCGGGATAGAGGATCCCGTCAGCGCCGATATCACCGCGAACCATCTCCCGTGCCCATCCGAGATGGGTCATCGAGTCGCCCGCCCCGTAATAAAAGTACGATCGGAGCACTGGGATCGCGACGATAGAAAGCGAACAGAGAGCTATCAGCCCCTTTGCAGCGTCG
The DNA here is from genome assembly GCA_964421165.1 of uncultured Natronomonas sp. Taxonomy (GTDB): domain Archaea; phylum Halobacteriota; class Halobacteria; order Halobacteriales; family Haloarculaceae; genus Natronomonas. The sequence continues at coordinate 3,875 of CAYQWI010000158.1, read as the reverse complement.
ACGAGCCGTCGGTGGTCTGTCCCAAAAAGCACACCGATCGCAACGAGGAATCCGATTCCGGTCCCGACCCAGAACGCGAGCGGTGTCGATCGATATATGGACAGCTCATATCCCGCCGCCGGCGTAGTGTATGCGATTAGTACTGCGAGGGCAAAGGCCACAAACCCCGTGATCAAGGCGACTTTCGATACCAGTGTTGAGGAGTGTCCATTCATGAGAGTAAATCACTGTGTCGATGGTTGGCGATAGCTGAAGCCGACATAGTCTTTGTTATAGATCGATTTCTCGAACGAGGACGACCTTCGATACTTTGATTCCAAGCGTCGGAACGCGTTGATTTTGGCACGAATCCACAGCAAAGGCACTCCGGTAGACGGGGGGAGAGAGTCGCAGCGGCGTGTGGTAGGTCGACGATAGTGTCAGTTCGTTTCAGCTCCGCCGAGCGTTCGCTTTATCGTGTCGTCTCGATCGACGACGCTGTCGTTGAGGATGAGAGGGCTCCCGGAAACACGTATTCGGCTGGAACGCAATACGTTTCCATTCGAGCGTCTGAACTCGATCCCATCCCTGTTCGATCCCGGCTGATAAATATCGAGATCTTTGAAGACGCCGTCGTTTCGCTCGGAAATCTGGATTGTGGACCCCTCGGAGGCGTCGCCGGTTATAGTAACT
>CAYQWI010000158.1:0-3193 GCA_964421165.1 uncultured Natronomonas sp. | reverse complement strand
GAGACGTATCCACGGAGCCACATCGAACTCGGAGAGTTTATGTGCCGGTGGTTTCGCGTTGACCGCTGGAACGTTGTTCGAGTCGACTTTGATCGTCGTGTTTCGAACGACGCCCCTGGCCAGCTGCGATGACAGCTCGATGCCGCCATCGCTGTGGGTGACTGCCAGCATCTCGATCCGGCAGTTATCGACGACGGCTGGTTCGGGTTCTTCCTGCGGCTCGAAGTCAGTTAATCGGATCCCACGCATATTATCAAATTCTCGGTGTTGTCCGTCACACCTGATGTAGGCGTCGCGAACGATCGAATCACCGCGGACTCGAACGTTCGCGATACCGTTGTTGATGAACTGGCCGCCTTCGACGACGATCCGGCCAGCCGGGGGATCCGCATACAAGCCGTTATCGGGAAATCCCTCGATATGACAGTCTCGAAACGTGAGTGTACCACGGCTGTTGTTCCCGACATAACAACCGGTTACACCGGATCCGGCTATTGCACCGTTCGGAAGCGTAAGCCGATCGACGATGCCGCTTCCGTTCGGGTCGGTAATATCGACGCGAGTGAGACTCGGACGGCGAGCGACTGTCCCACGGGCAGCGATATCGCGTACTGCCAACCCGTCCGAAACCTCCGCATGTATCATTCGCCCGGTCGCTTCAGGATGTGTATAATCGAACGTAAGCCCCGCTATTCGAAGCTCTTTTCCGACCTCTCTGGAAATAAAGGCCAGCAGATGGGCCTCCGTATTCGGATCGGGGACGATCGTCGCGTCCGATCCGACGATACCGGTCCGTTCGAACTCACGGACTGTCCAACTCTCGTCCATTCGATATCGGCCAGGGGGAAGAAAAACCAACGTCCGTTCGGCGTTGATGCGGTTCAAAACCGGTACAATCGACTCCTCACCCGTCGGGTCACCACCTCTCTCAGTCACGTCTACGACGCGATCGTACTGTTCCGGCGTCTCCGGCGGTTCGTCCTCAGTTTCGGGGGACGGCGTTGACGTTGGCGGTGAGGTGGACTCTTCCGACGCTGGCTCCTCCTGGCTCGTCCCACACCCGGCGAGCGAGACGATTCCGCCAACACCCAGTGTCGCTCGTCTGAGTAGGGTTCGTCTATACATTGTTTATTGCGCGAGCTCTGCTCGACAGACAGCGTCCCAAACCGCTTCGCCTTTCGGCGTGAGTGCGTATAATCGAACTTTTCGTCGATGGTCCGGAACGATCAATTCGACGACGGATCGACGCTGTAATCTGCCGAGTGCGCGAGAAATATGTGAGGGTGCCATCTCCTCGGCGTCCGCGATAGCAGTCGGTGTCGCGGGACTGCCTTCGAGTTGTCGAAGCACCGCAAGCCGATATTTAGAACTAATAACATATCCGATGGCGTCCCAGTCTGCGTTCATACCGGACGAAACGTTTCTCTATGCTTTGCTATATGCTGACTACCACGCGCTTCGGACCGTTATCCGTCGGCAAATATATCAAAAAATGTATGGTTCGTAACAGCACTGACGTTTCACCGAGCTGGTGGGCTCGGGGGTAACGAACGTATTACAATAGTCGAATCGAGACGCTATCGGTTGATGTCGTCGACCAACAACGCCTCGAAGGAAGCGATACTCGCGACGGTGGTCCGGAACGGAGATGCGCCGGACGAGTGTACGCTCCATCCCGCAAATCCCACAACGAAGGAGCGTACGACGGTGTGGATCACCGCCAAAGAGGGATCGTATCTCTCGCTTTCGTCGTGTGTATAGGCGTTTTACCCAGCCGACTATCCGTGACCGCGGTCGCCATTGACGAACTCGATAAGCAGCTTTTCAGTTCCCCGGCGGAGCCGTTGGGACGTCGCAGTATCGGAGATATCAAGCTTCTCGGCCAGCCTCTGTAGCGTGATTTCACGCGGTACCTCGAAATATCCTTCCTCGAGCGCGCACAGCAACGCTTCCCGTTGCGGTAACGTGAGAACGGACTCGGTACCGCGGTCGGTTACCCAGCCCGAATCGTGAATACTCCGGACGGACACGTTGAGATCGTCGTTCTTACACCCGGTATAATACTCAGCCAGATCGCTTCGGCGAGGGAATCGGAGGGTCAGCTCCCAGCCGTCCCCAGTTCCGACTGCCGAGATACACGATCCGTTCGACGCCAAGAGCGCGCGTATCAGCTCGTTGTCGTCAACATCCCACTCGGCTTGAAGCAGTGCTCCACCGTTTATCTGATCGATCGTCTCGACGCTGACGATGTCGGCGTCCGCCTTGATTCGATCGACGATCTGCTCGGCGTCGTCGCTTGAAGCCCAAATATACGGCGAGAGTGTGGCACCGAGCGAAACGGTCGGTTCGAGCTCGATTCGGAACGACTCTTCGCTCGTGAGTGTCCGGGCTAGAACAAACTTCGCAGGCGGAACGGTGACGGTAGCACAGACTGTCATATCGATCGGGCCATGTTTGCGGGAGTGACGCTACCCGAGAGAGCGGTATTGTTATAAACAGGTTTGTCACGAATACTCAACCGCTACGAGGATAGCGAGAGATGGATCCCAGTATGAGGGTCAACAATGCCACACTGTAACCAGTGTAACGCCTTCGTCACTCCAGAGTTCGTTCGCGTGTTCGGATCGAACGATCGGGAAGTGTTCGCCTGTCCGGAGTGTACCGCCTTTACCGAACTCGTCGAGGGAGCGGGTGCCCGACCGGAGATGCAGCCGAACAATTAGTGAGTTGTTTCGACGGTATTTCGATGAATGGACGACATCGGTGACGTGTTCTCACGACTATAGTCGTGGATTTTGCGCCTGTCTCGCCGTATGACTGGCAAAAATACGATACTTCTGTTCGAAATAGGACGGAGGTCGTACCGTCGATATTTCGAACGTTATTCGTCTCTCAATTCCGGTGTACGATTACTTATTCGTCTTCTTCCTCATCGTCTTCGTCTTCTTCCTCATCGTCTTCGTCTTCTTCCTCATCGTCGTCCTCCTCGTCTTCTTCTTCCTCTTCCTCTTCTTCCTCTTCCTCTTCTTCCTCCTCGTCTTCTTCTTCCTCTTCCTCTTCTTCCTCCTCGTCTTCTTCTTCCTCTTCCTCTTCCTCCTCCTCGTCTTCTTCAGGCTCTTCACCAACTATGAACGGACTGACGGTATCGAGCACGTCATCTTGCGACATCGCCTCGTCGATAGCGTCCGGGAAC
>CAYQWI010000157.1:0-4899 GCA_964421165.1 uncultured Natronomonas sp. | reverse complement strand
ATCCGGGGGAAGGGATGACCCGTGTCGAATTCGCCGTCGGGCCGGAAGGGATCGACCGCCGTGCGTCCGAAAAACGAGCCGCGCTCGATGCCGCGACCGAACTCGAAACGAGTGTGACAGAGTTGGCCGATGAAGCGGCACGGATCCGTGAGGACCGAAACGCACTTCGAGACGAACTCGAATCGGCTCGAACCGAACTCATCGAAACGCGCGTTTCGTCGATCATCGAGGGTCCGTTCGAACGGGACGGATTACGGTGGGCCGCAGGTGTCGTCGAGGCGGACGCGAATCATCTTTCCGAGGCAGTGCGGGATCGCCCGGACGAACTCGACGTGTTGGTACTCATAACACCCACCGGACAGCTCGCGGTCGGCTCCGGTCCGATCGACGCTGGTGAGATCGTCGACGAACTGACTGCGGAGTTCGGCGGCGGTGGCGGCGGCTCCCCGGACGTCGCACAAGCGGGTGGCCTCGATGTGGACGGAGAGACTGTCGTGAGACATCTCAAGCAAACTGATATGTAGCCAGCTCCGGATAGTGATTTGATTAACGACGGTCCGGGTCGGTCGGTTGTATCTCCGCCTGGTTGGATCGGTATAGTTGAGCGAACGACGTAATACCGAACGCCGAAGCGACACCGATCGTAACTGCAACCTGTAACGCACTTCCGAACGGAACGAAACCGCCTATCAGCGACAGAACTGACAGTACACACACTGCTGCTAACAGTAGATGCACACGGTTCCAAAAGGTCTCTCGCCCCGGAGAATACTCCATGTATGGGATGACTTTCCCGAGATTCTCTTTCGGTTCAAGGGAGCCTCGTTGGTGATCGAATTCGATAACACCGAACGCATCGAGCTTTGGTAAGTGTGTTTGCCGCAAGGCGGTGTACACGCACTTTCGATCGCTCGAATCCACTTCCCGAATGGTCGTGTCGTTCTCCCAGGCTGCAACTTGATCTACGAGCTCTCGAAATTCGACCTGACCGTCCTCGTTTCTCTTCCGAAGATATTGAAGAACCAGCTGACGCCGTTCGTTGCTGAGTATCTCGAATATCTGTTCGCGCTGTATCGCGGGTTGTGCCGTGGAGTCGGTAGCTGAAGCGTTGGTGTCCGAATACCTGTGTTCGATCTCGGAAGCCGTTTCGGCATTTCCCTCAAGTAATTTACTCTTACCCGACATAGTCCCCGACCCCGTCTCGATAGTACATGATGCGTATTGTCCCCCGACAACGCGTAGAAAGTGATGACCATTAGTTAATGGCTGACTTCGATACAGTAGGATCTTTTTATCGGGAAGTTCTCCCGTGTCGTTGTCGTTGGAGCGACGCCTGCGTCCGTCGTCCGTTAGTATCCCCTTAAGACCAGGGATACGTTCCTCTGGGGGAACGAATACATATTCCACACAGCATACTCAACTAGCGGGCACCGATCACTCATGCCCACTCACTCGGCCCGTCTCGTGTGCGGGTTCGACGACGAATCCGAGCGCGTCCGGTTCCGATCGTTGTGATCCCGAGCGCGTAGATCGATCCGCCGAGGATGGCGTTGATCGTCACGATCGGGAGCCACGGGTGTCTCTGGTACAGCGCGTCGATGGTCGATCCGGGGAGGATCGCCAGATAGCGGTACTCGACGACGTACATCGGGTAGTAGCCGGTCTCCGGCGGGGCGGTGAGCGCGACCGTCGCGTTCTTCTGTGATCGGCTGTCGACCAACACTCGATCCGGCTCGACGTCGACGCCGTCGCTTCCCGGCTGTAGATACGCGTAGGTCGGGATGAGTCCGCTGTTCGGGACGAGATACTCGGTCGTCTCCGTCGTCCCGGTTTGAATGACCGTCGGACGGTCGGACTCGAACGACGAGCTGACGACTCCGAACTCCTCGGTCCCGGCCGGAGCGACCATCGCCATCGTCGCCGAAAGCATCACGATGCCCGCGAACGCCAGTATCACCAGTCGCATCGAAGTCCCGGTATCGCGTTCTCGAGAGTGCGCTCTGTCACGACCGCGATCGCGTCCCCGGGTCAACCACCAATCGACGACGTACGCGATTGCCGACAGGGCCAAAAGGAGATACGCGATCCCCTGCGTGCCGAGCAGCGACTGCGTGCCGAAGGTTGCAGCGAGCTGACTTTGCACGGTTTCGAGCGCGGACTGGGTTCCCTGGACGACGGTTCCGAGGTGCGGGATCACCACGACTTCGCCGTTTATCTGCAGGGCCTTGGCGGTGATCTGTGCGTCTTGTACAGGCGGTTCGCTGCCGTCCTGGTCGGTGTACGAATTCGCGTCACCGTGGGTGATGTATCCCCGCTCGGTCTCCCCGACGACACGATGTGTGGTCAGGCCGCCGCCGTGGAGCTCCTGAGCGTCGAAGGTGATGACGTCGCCCTCTTTGGGTTCGCCGGCCAGCTCGGCGGGAATCGCAACGAAGCCGTCGCCGGGCTCGAGCGTCGGCTCCATGCTGCCGGTCTCGACGAAGCTCAACAGGATCGGCTGGCCGAGTGCTTGCCCCGCGAACAGGGCGATGATCACTAGCACTACCAGGAGTTGCAGGGTTACTGAGAGATACCTGCGGATGCTCACGCACGATCACCGCCGCCGGCTCTCTCGTCCGATTTTATCCCCGGCTTGACCATCTTAGTGTCGCGATTGTCCGGTAACGACCTTGGGTATGCGTAGCGTACTATGTCTACAATCGGATGTTTCCCGGCGTGAGTTATCACGAGAATTCACATATAATACTAAATAATCCGATTTTTATAGGATCGGCTCGATCACGCTACCGATACGGACGTTTCACAACGAGTGTTGTGTGCACGGTGATGCGGAACCAAGATGACTGACGGAAACTGAATCGTCAGCGAGTGCGATCTCCGTTTCGACAGGGATTCCGAACGTAACTCGATCTCACCGAAATCCTGCGTGAAGTTGATGCGGTGTAGGGCGACGGCGAACTCGTTTCTGACCGCCGATACGAGCGTCACTCGCCTCGGAAAAATGAGGACACGTTCGTCGACTTCGAGAAGGAAGTGGGGAAACGTGCTAGTACTCTGCGTTCTCGGACTGCAGATCGTCGAGGTCCGCTTGGCGGTCAGCGCTGACCCTGATCGAGCCGTCGATTGGGTCTTGGGTTTCGTCGTCCGCGTTGACGTATAGCGCGGCCGCAACCATTCCACCAGACGGGACGCCTTCTCCAACGACTGCCCAACTCGGCGTGTCATCATCATCGTAACGTCCACCAGCACCTTCATCCCCTAATCCGAGAGTGTTTCCGAGCCTGCTGTCGATTCCGAGCCAGATGTCACGCTCCGTCGAGCTGTTGTTGTAGATCCCGAAGAGGTACTCCTCGTTAGACACGAGGATTTCCGGATCGAACATCGGTGGTGCGTCGCCTTCGCCGTCCCGTTTGGTGATCGTTGCAGGGTCGCCGTCGAACTCGTTGTCGTCGGCGCTCTCGTACTTCGTCGTCAGCCAGACGGCACGGTTGTCTGACAGATCGTCGAGGTCGTAGATATCCGCAGTCGACCCGCCCTCGTCGACGGACACGTCCCCGAACAGGTACTCGGAGTTAGTGTTGATGTCTTCGGCGTTGATATAGAGGTCGCCGTTATCGTCAATACCAGCGACCTTGTCCGAGTTCGCCCCCGGCTTGAGGGCGATGAGCGCTTCATCGTCGTTCACAACACTAATGCTTGCGTCACGTGGGTCCGTCGTCATCTGACTGAACGCGCCCGTGCCTATCGAGGCTGCGCTTCCAGCTGCCAATGCTCCCATTCCGATTACGAATTTGCGTCGTTGCATAGTTTCTTTCACCTTGTTTCGCGCGTCCTCACGTCCGCGAGGCGATCGCACCGCGCTGCTGCCCCGCAGGCCGGGAACGCTGCAGTCATGGCTATGACCGTATCCGGTGTGGTATTGAGCCGTCTGAAACCGTACAATCGAACGCTGCAGTAACGACAACGTGTGGTTTCTGAAGGGTATATCGACGGCTACTGCTCACGATAAAACAATTTGTAGCCACCTAATCGCCCTTCACCGATGTGACCTGTTCTGGCCGACGAATACGCGAAAATCGCTGGCAAGAGAGCGAATCAGTCACTCGCTATTCGGATGACAGAGCCCGATTGTTTTCCGCGTTCGATCTGAACGCTGTAATTACCTTTAGGGGTGTGACCAGTAGTGCTCTCCGTATGGCCGGTGTCGCAGATGTCGAACGGAGATCGACCGACTCCATCCCGAGAGCCGTCTCTGACGACAACGGACGCGACGGCTCGAAGGGGCCGGACGTGAACGGGGACGGTAGACCGATCGGCGAGGACGAGCTGTTCGAGCTGCTGTCGAATCGCCGGCGACGGTACGCCGTCCATCTCCTCAAACGCCTGGATGAACCCGTTGAACTCGGGGACATGGCCGAGCAGATCGCAGCCTGGGAGAACGAAATCGACCGTTGGGAGGTCGACCACGCCCAGCGAAAGCGCGTCTACACCGCGCTCCAGCAGATTCACCTCCCGCGAATGGCCGACAGTGGGATCGTCGCGTTCGACGACCGCGCCGGAGTCGTCGAACCCACGGCTGCGACGGAACAGCTGCGGGTCTACGTCGACGTCGTCAAAGGACGGGACCTCCCGTGGAGCGGCTACTATCTCGGGTTGACTGTGACCGGGGTGATCGCGCTCGCTGCGGCCTATATCGGTGTATGGCCCTTCGCGGTATTGCCCGACCTCACCGTCGGCCTGTTCGTGATAGTGTCGGTGGGCGTGTTCGCGCTCGCACACACCTTCTACATGACCCGCTACCAGCTCGGAGCGACCGAAAAACCACCGGAGCTCGAATACCAATGAACTACAGAACACTCCTGAGCGTTTCCCTCGCCGCGATCGGGTTCGCGTTATTGA
>CAYQWI010000156.1:0-4905 GCA_964421165.1 uncultured Natronomonas sp. | reverse complement strand
ACGGCCGATTCGAGGCGGAACCGGAAGTGATCACCGGTTGGCGGAGCGTTTTGCTCCGGACAGTCGACGACCGACCATGAGCGAAAACCGCCAGTGGGTGCTGTCGAGTCGGCCGTCGGGCGAACCCTCAATGGAGAACTTCGAGCTGATCGAAACGGACGTTCCGACGCCGGGATCACACGAGGTGTTGGTCAGGACGACGTACCTGTCGGTCGATCCGTACCTGCGGGGGCGGATGCGGGATACCGAATCCTACGCGGATCCCTGGAGTGTCGGCGACGTGATGCGGGCCGGTGTCGTCGGCGAAGTCGTCCAGTCCGAACATCCCGACTTCGAAGTCGGCGAGACGGTCACCGGCCGATTGCTGTGGTCCGAATACGCCGTCGCCGATGGGAGCGATCTTCGAACGGTCGATCCGGATCGCGGCCCGGTTTCGACCGCGCTCGGCGTCCTCGGAATGCCCGGCGTGACGGCGTACTTCGGCACGACCGACGTGGCCGAACCGACGCCGGGAGATACGGTCGTCGTCAGCGCGGCCGCCGGTGCCGTCGGCAGCGTCGTCGGACAGATCGCCTCGCTCGCGGGCTGTCGGGTCGTCGGGATCGCCGGCGCGGACGAGAAGATCGAGTGGCTCGAATCGATCGGCTTCGACGCGGGAATCAACTACAAGACGGAGGACGTTCCGACGAGGCTCGATGAGGCCTGTCCGGACGGAGTCGATGTGTATTTCGACAACGTCGGCGGCCCGATAACCGACGCCGTCTGGCAGCGGTTGAACGTCGGGTCACGGGTCGCGATCTGCGGCCAGATCTCGCTGTACAACGCGACCGAAACGCCGACCGGCCCGAGGAAGCTCTGGCGGCTCATCGAGACACGAGCTCGGGTGGAGGGGCTCCTCGTCAGGGATTACGAGGGGCAGTGGGATACCGCGCTGGACCGACTCTCGACGTGGATCGAGCAAGGCGACCTTCAGTACCGAGAAAACGTCGTCGACGGGTTCGAGAACGCTCCGAAGGCGTTTTTAGGGCTCTTCGAGGGCACGAACATAGGCAAGCAACTCGTCCGAGTCGAAGAAGACGAGTGACGTTCCACGCGCTCGAGCGACCGATCCGCCGACGTGCTTGACAAGGGTTAAATGTCGCGGCGACGGACGCCAACGTATGAGTTCGACGAGCGATCGACGCGGAGATCACGCCTGTATCTCCTGCGGGATCAACATCGCCGGAACCGACGCCGCGAAGTTCGACTGTCCGGAGTGTGGGCAGCTGATCTATCGGTGTTCGAAGTGCCGCAAACAGAGCAACCTCTATGAGTGTCCCGACTGCGGATTCACAGGTCCATAACCATGGGAAAAGTCGCCGCGAAAATGAAGGTCATGCCGCAAAGCCCCGAGGTCGACCTCGATGACCTCCAGGAACGATTGGAGAACTCGCTACCGGAAGGCGCCAAAATCAGCCGCGTCGACCGAGAAGACGTCGCGTTCGGCCTTATCGCGCTGTTCCCGACAGTCGTCATCCCCGACGAAGCCGGCGGAACCGATACCGTCGAAGACGCGTTCGCCGACGTCGAGGGCGTCGAAAGCGTCTCCGTCGACGAAGTCGGTCGCATCTAATTCGTCGTCGGATTTCGACTCTCATTTTCAGCGATCTACTTCGATCAGCCGCGGCTCTCAACGTGGACGGGTCCTGGCGTCGATCCGGGCGGCACCGAAGCGGAGTCACGTCTCGATACCGGCGCTAGTTTGATTATCGAACAGCGATAAACCGAACCGCGGCCGGCGGATGTACCCACGGAGCATGGGTCCATACGGGGAAGGAGCGTCGCCGGAACGCACCTTTTATGTGTCGGTCCCGTCTAGAGTCGACAACAATGCCTAGTTCGAACGGTCCACGGAAGGGAACTCGGAATAAACTGAAAAACAACGCCCGCGAACGCGGAACATCGCCACCACAGCGTTCCGTCGAGCAGTTCGAGGAGGGTGAAAAAGTTCATCTCAAACTCGACCCCTCGATCCCGAAGGGTCAGTTCCACCCGCGATTCAACGGCCGGACCGGCGTGGTCGTCGGCCAGCAAGGGCGAGCCTTCAAAGTCGAAATTCGGGACGGTGGCGTCACGAAGACGGTTATCGCCGCCCCCGGTCATCTCCGACGCCAGCAGGCATGACGATATTCAAAGAGATCCTCGACGAAGAGTATCTCACTACCGCGGAAGCGAAGGAGCTGCTCGCGGACATCGAAGCCGAGCGTGCCCTCGATGAGGATCGCGAGATGCGGTACGAACTCGCGCGGGCGATCGAACACGTCAATCGCTTTGCCACCCTCGAAGCCGAAGAGTCCATCGAGCTGGTCGAAGAGTTGCTCGAACTGGAGAAGGTCGACGAGGCGACCGCCTACAAGATCACAGACTTACTTCCCGAGGACCGTGACGAGCTTCGAACTGTGTTCGCACAGGAACGGTACTCCCTCTCCGGCGACGAACTCGACGAAATTCTCGATATCGTCGCGAAGTACGCCTGATCCAGCCCCTGTTTTAAATATTGTCTCCCCTTACGGCATGATATGAGTGATGACGAGACCGACGCCTCGCCACGGACAGCGGTCGTGTTGGATTTCCTCCCGAGGGGAAGTCCGAACGACGACCGACCACAGTACGAGCGCTCGCCGGTCGCGTTCGCGATCGGAGAGGCGGATTTCAGACTCGTCGAAGCGGCCCTGACCGACGACGCCGGGATCAACATCGGCGACCGGATCGAGATCGATCCGCCCGCGGAGTATATAAAGCGTCTCCACACAGTCACCTACGACGAGCTTTCGAGTACGGCCGAATCGGAGCTCGAATACGCGATCACCGAGATTATCGACTCGGACGAGCGTCGCTTCGTCGACTTCTATAACGACGCACAGCCGATCACGACGCGGTTGCACGTGTTGAACCTCCTCCCGGGGATCGGAAAGAAACTCAGGAACAACGTTCTCGACGCCAGAAAGCGAAAGCCCTTCGAGAGCTTCGACGATATCGAATCGCGCGTGTCGGGGCTCCACGATCCGAAAGGGGTACTTATCGAACGTATCATCGAGGAACTCCGCAAGGACGACCTCAAATACAGGATTTTCGCCCGCCACGAAGAGGAGTAGTCGGCAGCGAAAAGCGAGTGCGAGGGGATCAACGAACAGCAAAGCGGGAACGATATACGCCGCCGTGAGTTAGAGAACAGATATGCGCGATCCTGACGCTCTCATCTCTCGTTCCGGCGTCCGCGGCGATCCGGAGCGCGATCAACATTTTCTCGTCGACGATCGAGTGCTCGATCGACTGCCCGGCTATCTTCCGGACGACGCCGACACGGCTCACGTGCTGGAGATCGGCGGGGGAACGGGAGCGCTCACCGATCGTCTACTCTCGGTCGCCGATCGGGTGACCGTTGTCGAGCGAGATCCCGTGCTCGCGGACTTTTTGCGCGATGAGTTCTCCGGCGAGATTTCGAAGGGGACAGTAACCGTCATCGAAGGCGACGCGCTCGACGTCGATCTACCGCCGTTTACCGCGTCCGTTTCGAACCTTCCATACGGCGTTTCCTCAGAGATCGCGTTTCGGCTGTTGCCGGATGGAAACCCGCTCGTGTTGATGTTTCAAAAGGAGTTCGCCGAGCGAATGGCTGCCGAACCGGGCGCCGACGAGTACGGGAGACTGTCCGTTACGGCCGGCCACTACGCGGCGGTCGAGATCGTCGAACCGGTGCCGAAGGAGGCGTTCTCACCGCCGCCGGCGGTCGAAAGCGCCGTCGTTCGGACGACGCCACGGGATCCGGAGTACGACGTTCCCGACGACGAACGGTTCATGGCGATCGTCCGTGCGGTGTTCACCCAGCGTCGAAAGACGATGCGAAACGCGATCCGCAACACGACCCATATCTCCGGGATCGAGGATCCGGACGCCGTCGTCGAAGCGGCCGGCGACGAACTGATGAGTAGACGGGCGGGAAACGTTCGACCGGACGAGTTCGCCCGGCTCGCTCGGATCGCAACAACCGTCTAAAGACATATGTCTGTACTCTCGTTGTCGTATTGGAACGTTATTCATAGCATTCAGACGACGTTCGGGTCGCTCGAATCGAGATACGCCGCAACGGTCGGTGCGGTCGCCGTCTCCGTGATCACGATCTTCGTGATCTACCGCGTCGGCCGCAGTATGAAAGATCGCTACAACCCCGACGCCGTAGAGGTCGTTCAGTCGCTTCTGGTAACGGCTACGGCTGTCGGTCTGACGGGATTTCTCGTCGCCGTCTGGCGTATCTCTGAAGAGGTTATCAACGCGTTAGGATTTATCTCGATTACTCCGGAACAGGGTATCAAAGCCCTCGTGACGTTCATCGTCTTTACCGGCGCGATCACCATCACCCGGTTGACAAAACGATCGGTCAAGTACGGATCGGGGCGGGTTGCGATCACACCACATCAGCGAGAAGTCGCACACCACGCGATCCAGATACTCGTATTGGTTCCGGTACTGGCTTTCGTGGTTGCACTGTGGGGGATCCCGGTCAGCAACATCTTCCTCGGTGCCGGTGTTCTCGGTATCGTCTTCGGACTCGCCGCCCGAAAGACGCTTTCCGGTATCCTTTCGGGCTTCGTGATACTCTTTTCACGGCCGTTCGAAGTCGGCGACTGGATTCGTATCAACGAACGCGAGGGTATCGTCACGGATATCACGGTGTACAACACGCGGGTACGGACGTTCAACGAGGAACACGTGTTGATCCCGAACGACACGATAATGGAAAACGAGGTCACCAACTACTCGAAGACGGATCGGCTCCGACTGGAAACCGATGTCGGTGTCGATTACGAGACGGATATCGGACACGCTGCGCGCGTCGCTGTCGGCGCGATGGAGCAAGTCGACGTT
>CAYQWI010000155.1:0-4960 GCA_964421165.1 uncultured Natronomonas sp. | reverse complement strand
GTGGTTAGCGTATCAGAAGTCACGGCCAATACGGGCAGTCCTGCCGTCTCCGCTTTCCCCAGAATCGTCGGTGAGGGGTGATGACCACCGGTCACGACGAGGCACGTGATGCCTGGCGCTTCGATCGCGGCGGCGTGGATCTCGGATCTGTCGCCGCCGGTTATCACCGCCGCGTTTCTCGTTCGCCTGAAGTACCGCAGGGCTTCGTCGCCGCTCATCGCACCGACGACGAACCGTTCGACGAACGCGTCGGACGCCCCGGCCAGTTGTTCTGCACCCAGTTCTGCGGCCATCTCCTCGACCGTCACGCCGGCGAGTTCGCGTTCGTGTGGGAGCACACCGACCACAGGGATCTCTCGGCGTTCGAGAAACGGTATCCCGTCACCCTCGAGGCGGTCCAGCGCGGCGTCACGTGGCCCGTTGAACACGACTCCGGCCAGCCGATCACCGATGTCGTCAACGGCTGCCAGTAGTTCGTCGAAATCGCTCAACTGCTCGAACCCGGCGACGAGGAGCACCTCGGCGTCCAACAGCTCCGCGATCTCGGGATCGGTCAACTCGACGATCCCTCCGGTCGTCAGCGTTCCAGCGCCTTCGACGAGCATCAACTCGTTGTCCGCTGTGAGGTTGTCGAACGCCGTCCGTACTCGTCGTCGGAGATCGTCAGGATCCTCTTTCCCACGGACGGCGTTCTCGACGAACGTCGAGGAGTAAACGATCGGTTCGAGATCTTCGAGCCCCTCGTCGAGACCGAACAGCTCGGTCGCGAGCATCGGGTCACGGTCGACGACTTTCCCGACGTGACTCTGCAGGCGCGTCCCTTTCGGTTTCATGTATCCGACGGTCATCTCACGGTCCCGAGCGATGAGTCCGAGCGCGAGCGCGATAGCCGTCTTTCCGGTTCCGTCTTCGGTTGCGGTGATCGATAGTGTCTTCATAGTTTGTCTGGGTCGACGGTGAGTCTGATGTCGATAGCCTGAACGCCGTCCGGGAGCGCGACGAGCGGATTGATATCCAACTCTACGATCGCCGGGAAGTCACACACGAGTTGTGAGAGTCGCTGGATCGCTTCGACGACGCTCTCCTCGTCGACGGGATCGCGTCCACGGACGCCGCGCAACAGCGGAGCCGAATGGATCTCGTCGATCATCTCGCTCGCCTCGCGTTCGGAGACTGGCGCGACGCGGACGGTGGTGTCCTCCAGCACTTCCACCAAGATACCCCCCAATCCGAACAGGAGCACGGGACCGAACTGCGGATCGCGGTTCATCCCGGCGATCGTCTCCACACCGGCGTCCACATCGACCATCTCTTGGACCTGGACGCCGAGGATCGTTGCGTCCGATTGGTAGTTTCTGGTCCGGGTGAGAATCTCCTCGTAGGCGTCGCGGACCGAATCGAGTTCGACACCGACCTTCACGCCGCCGATGTCGGTCTTGTGAATCACGTCGGGGCTTACGACTTTCATCGCCACCGGTGGGCCGATCGATTCGGCACACTGGTACGCGTCGTCCGCCGAATCGACGATATCGCTTTCGGGTGTCGGAATCCCGTACGCTTCCAGCAGCCCCATCGCTTCGACGCCCAGGCGGGTCACGTTCCGGTCCTCGGCTCGTGAGAGTATCGTTCGCGCTCGCTCCGTATCGACGTCGAACGTGGCCGATCCGCTCCACTCCGTGTCGCGGATACGGGCGTACTCCGCGAGCGCGTCGAGGCTACTGACGGCTCGTGACGGATCGAAATAACACGGAGAGCCGGCTTCGTTGAGTCGCTCTCGCGGGTCTCGGACGCGGGTGCCTCCCATCAGACAGACGGCGATCGGGAGCTCGTATTCGCGTTGGGCTTCGATAATAGCGTCCACGAGTCGGTCGTACTCCAGCACGGCCGTCGGGGCCGATAGAACGACCGCCATGCCGACGTTTTCGTCCTCCATGACGATTCCCAGCGCGTCACGGAACCGCTCGTTGTCGGCGTCGCCGAGAATATCGACCGGGTTGTGTAAATTCGCGGCTACGGGCATCGTTTCGCGTAACCGATCCATAGTCCCTTCGGTAAAAGACGCCATCGAGAGGGAAGAAGTGCCGACAGCGTCGGTCGCCAGTACGCCCGGGCCGCCGGCGTTCGTCACCACGGCCACTCCGTCGCGGTCGGGAAGCGGTTGCCCGGAGAGCATTCCTGCGAAGTCGAACAGCTCCTGAACCGACTCCGCTCGAAGCACGCCCGCCTGCTCGAACCCGGCCTCGTAGGCGCGGTCGGTCCCGGCGAGAGCACCGGTGTGCGACGACGCCGCCTTCGCACCGGCCTCAGTTCGACCGGATTTGACGAGGACGATCGGCGTCTCGCGGACGACCTCACGCGCCACTTCGATGAACGTTCGCCCGTCGTCGATTCCTTCGAGGTAGCCGATGATAACGTCCGTCTCCGGGTCGTCCCCCCACTCGCGGAGGAACGCCGTCTCGTCCAGTACGGCCTCGTTACCGAGTGAGACGACGTCTCTGAAGCCGATCCGCTGTTCGTTCGCCCAGTCTATGACGGCGGTGACGAACGCGCCGGATTGGCTCAGAAACGACAGTCCACCGGGGAGCGCGTCGTCGGGGCCGAACGTCGCGTTCAAACCGGCGGGCGTACTCATCACCCCGAGGCTGTTCGGGCCGACCACGTTGAGATCGTGCGTCTCGGCCAGTTCGACGAGTCGACGTTCCCGCTCTGCGCCCTCCTCGCCGGCTTCGCTGAACCCCGCCGTGATTACGACCAGATTCCGGACGCCCGCTTTCCCACACTCTTCGAGGACGTCGAGGACGGCCTCGGTGGGGACCGTCACCACAGCCATATCGATATCGGACGTCTCACGGATCCCGTCAGGCGCTTCGATCCCGAACACGGACCCAGCGTTCGGATTCACCGGGACGACATCACCCTCGAACGTGTCGAGAAGGTTACGAGTGATAGCCGCCCCGACCGATCCGCTCCGTTCCGTCGCGCCGATGACGGCGATTCGTCGCGGGTTGAACACCCCGTCTAACTCGCCCATCAGTGTGTACCTCTCCCGAATGGACCATAAGACGGCGCGTCAGTTACCATCCTCTGAGAACGATCTCCCCACGATACGGGGGGTTTAGCGTCGTCTTTTTTGCCTTTCTCGACGCGGTTTCACAGTATCTCTCTTCCCTCTATCGTCTCGATGACTGTCCGTACTGTGACCCCGTCGCGGAGAAAATGAGACGCTGGCTCGATATCAGCGGTCGACCGCGGCGGCGACGAGTCGCGGTAGGCTCTCCGTGACGTCCTCGCGGAACTCGTAGTCGGCTCGATTCGAGACCTCCGTTCGATCTAAATTCAGTACACAGAGTGTCCCGCCGCGATCGACCGCAGTTCGCGGCAACGAGGCCGCCGGTTCGACCGTGAGAGATGAGCCGACGGCGAGGAAAACGTCCGCGTTACGCGCTGCGGATCGAGCACGGAAGAGCGCCTCCTCGGGAAGTCGTTCGCCGAACAGAACGACGTCCGGTTTGAAAACATCGCCGCATCGATCGCAGGTCGGCGGCGTTTCGCCGTTCCGAACGCGCTCCATCACCGGATCGAGATCGGAACGGCGACCACACCCAGTACACACGACGCGCCGGCCGTTACCGTGGATCTCGATGAGCTCTTCGTTCCCTGCCGCGGCGTGAAGCCCGTCGATATTCTGGGTGATGAGCGTATCGAGATGTCCGGCCGATTCCAGGCGGGAAAGCGCTTCGTGGGCGGCGTTCGGTTCGATATCGTCGCCGAACAACTCCTCGACCAGCTCGACGCGATCGCGCCAAAATCTCGCCGGATCGGTTCGGAAACGATCTATGTGGAACGTCTGCGGATCGTACCGGCTCCAGATACCGTCTTCGGATCGAAAGTCCGGTATTCCGGACGCCGTCGAGACGCCCGCACCGGTCAGTGCGACGACCGATTCGGCCTCGCGGAGTTCCTCGGCCAGTGTACCGAGCTGATCCTGAGTCACGGTTTCACACTACAACATCGAACGGCAAAACCGCTCCGGACGATCCGATTCGTCGGCGGTCGTTCTACTTCCACGGCAGTTCGATAGTCCCTCGGCGACCGTCGAGCACGGAAAACCGTTCGTCACGCCGCTCTTCGAGCCACGAGAGGAGCCGTTCCGCCCACGCGAGCTTTCTGGCTTTTTCGGGGGTGACGGTGGGATCGTCGAACGACCACCCCGGGAAAATCAGCCGGTCTGCTCCGCAGGCGTCAGCCAGAAACGCCGCTCGATCGCCGTCAGTGAATCCGCCGAGATTGACGACCGGCGGCGTCGGCTCCGCCTGGGTCGTCGGGAGGACCGACGATACGTCGAACGTCGGAACGTACCGTTCGACCAGCTCGATGTTATCGCCGTGTGCGTGTGCTGCCACCGCCGTTCCGCGTTTCGAGAACTCCCTCGCCGTTTCGGGGTTTTTGTCCAGATCGGTCACCATACAATCGACCGTGAGACCCGCATCGAGACAGACGTCTGCGGCAGTCGAGGCGGCGACGACGCGATCGGCCGACCGCGCCATCGAAAGGTCGGCTGCCAGCGTCGGTCCCGCACCGCAGACGGCGACCGTTCCGCCAAGGTCGATCTCCACGGGCGTAAGGGGATCCCCGTCGGCGGTGATCGCTGCGAGTGTATCCCGTGCCCGCTCGTCCCCTGCCCGATCGTATCCGAAATCGGCCAGTATCGCCTCATACGCCGGGTTCCACTCCTCGTACAGCATAGTCACTACCGGGGATAAAGACTGGACCCGAAGGGCACCAAGGTACCCCTACCCAGATGTGCCCTCCGGGCTTCCAGTCGTGGATTCCTCGCCCTTCGGCATAAGCTTTCTTGTACTGTAAGCCGAGCGTACGTCATACGTCAGACTCCTCCAAAATCATCACAGACGCTCTGTAACGCCTGAAAAATTGAATTTCGTTCTGGCCCGATCGATTT
>CAYQWI010000154.1:0-4976 GCA_964421165.1 uncultured Natronomonas sp. | reverse complement strand
TAGCCACTGGAAGTCAATACACATCTGATCGCATGACAGCTCTGCGATCAGTGTGTACATAGTTCCAGTGGCTACTATATTCAAAACCGATTTCGAAACCCGACGTTCGACACAGTGTCTCGGTTCGTCGCGGGGACGACTATGAGTTCGTGGGAGAATGCCTACCAGCAAGGGCTGCAACGGAGCCGGAACCTCGTCTCTCTCGAACGGCGGGCTTTTGTCCGCGAGCGCCCAAGTAGTTATAAATGGATCTGATCGATACGCTCACGCTTTTCGGGGCGGTCGCCCTCGCTGGACCGATCGGCCTCCTCGGTGTCGAGTTCCTCCTCGGGGATCGTCCGATCGCTGGCGTCGGGTTTCTCGCCGTCGCCGTGGCGCTCGTCGCGGGCGGTTATTTCAGGCCGAGTATAAAAGGGATCGTCGCCGGAGGGCTCGCCGAAACCGTCCAGGACGACGAAGAAGCCTATAACGACAGATAGACGATGATACGTATGGGTATCATCCGTTCGATCCAGCTCCTCGGGACCCTCCTGATCGCGGGCCCTGTTGGGTTGGTCGGCGTCTTCAACCTGCTGGAGGGGCAGTACGCGCTCGGCGCGTTCTTTCTCGGCGCGGCGATCGGGCTCGTCGTCGTCAGCGAGTACGTCTATGTCCGGTTGACCGATCGAACGATCGGCCGTGTCCGCCGACTGAAGAACATTCGCGGCGGCGAGTGATCCACGAGACGCTGGGGTCACTTCGATCTCGGGGCGAGTCCCGTCTTCCGGCACATTGATTTGCTCGATAGATAATGCATAGCATATGAAGATCACCGACGTCGAAGCGATCACCCTTCATATCCCGCTCGATACCGAACTCCACCACGCTCAGGGCGCGTTCGACTCCCGATCCACCGTTCTGGTCAAGGTTCATACCGACGCCGATACGACCGGTGTCGGTGAAGCAGCGTTCTTCGCGGGCCCTTCGCGATCGACAGCAACTATTATCCAGGAGGAACTCACTCCACGGCTTCTCGGTCGGGATCCGCGCTATCCCGAACGGATCTGGGAGGATCTCTTCCGGCAGACGTACTGGGGCGGTCGCGGGGGGCCCACCATCTGTGCGATATCCGGTATCGACATCGCGTTGTGGGACCTGTACGGTAAACTCGTCGATGAGCCGGTTCACAGGCTCCTCGGAGGGTATGCGGACCGTGTCCGGGCGTACGCGAGCGGCGGATACTACAGCGGCCCGGACGATCGAGATCGGTTGGTCGAGGAGATGCGCGATCACGTCGCCGACGGGTTCCGGGCGGTCAAGATGAAAACCGGATGGGACGTCGAAGGGCCGACCGAACCGCCGGACAGGTACGGGCCCCCGACGCCGAAGAGTCTGGATCGAGACATCGAGCGTATCAGAGCCGTTCGAGAGGCAGTCGGACCGGACGTGGCACTCATGATCGACTCCAACAACGGCTGGGATCCGTCTACCACGATCCGGGTCGCAAACCAGCTCGATGAGGTCGGTCTCTATTTCATCGAAGAGCCAATCGCGACGGAGGATCGAGAGGGGATGAGACGGATTCGAGACTCCGTTGACGTTCCGATCGCCGGGTGTGAGACCGCCTACACGCGATACGCGTTTCGGGACCTGATCGCTGACGGCTGTCTCGACGTGGTACAACCCGGCGTCAATTGGGCTGGCGGGCTCACGGAGTGTCGACGTATCGCCGCTCTGGCGGCGGCTCACGACCGGCCCGTCGTCCCCAACTCGTTTCACTCCGCCGTCAACCTCACCGCGGCGATCCACCTCACGTGCGGAATTCCGAACGGACCCTTCGTGGAGTACGACCGGACCCAGGCAAATATGTTGACCACGGACCTGATTCGAGAGCCGATCGCGGTCGACGACGAGGGCTATGTCGCCCCCCGGGACGCCCCCGGGTTAGGGATCGAACTCGATGACGAGTTCGTCGAGGCGCACCGCGTCGATCCGTCAGTATAGCTAATCGGGATCACTCCGCTACTCCGGCGCTTCGCCCGCCCCGAGGAGGTTTATATTGTACATTTTTGCACCCCTGGAATCGTAAATTCGAAAGATATTATACTGTTGTTTGTTACCACGACCATAGGAGACTATGGCATGATTATCGGCGTTCCTGGCGAAGTTTCGACGAACGAGACCCGAGTTCCGTTGACGCCCGAACTCGGCGAACGGTATATCGAGGATGGATTCGATGTCGTTATCGCGTCCGGTGCCGGTGACGGGGCCGGCTGGGCTGATAGCGAGTACGAGTCTGCCGGCTGTACCGTTGTGGAAGATCGCGAAGAGGTGTTCGAACGCTCGGACGTGATTTTACGGGTACAAGCGCTCGGAGACCCGGGGGAATCCCCGCGGGATTACAGCGAGGGACAGTTCGTCATCGGCCTGTTCGACCCCTACGAGCTCGGCGACGAGACGGCCGAACTCGCCGAGCGAAACGTCACCGCGTTCGCACTGGAGTTGATGCCGCGGATCAGTCGCGCACAGAGCATGGATGCCCTCTCGTCGATGGCGAGCATCGGCGGCTACAAATCGGCCATCATGGCCGCCGAGCGGCTCCCGAAGATGTTCCCGATGCAGATGACCGCCGCCGGAACAGTCCGTCCCGCGGAGGTGTTCGTAATCGGAGCGGGCGTCGCCGGGTTGCAGGCCATCGCGACGGCAGAACGCCTGGGCGCGTCGGTTCGAGGATACGACATCCGTCTCGAAGTCAAACAGGAAGTGGAGAGTCTGGGTGCCGATTTCGTCGAACTCGATCTGGAAACCGAAGGGTCCGGTGACGACGAGGGCTACGCCCGCGAGATGGACGACGAGTTCTACCGACAACAGCGAAAGGAGTTGACCCGCGTGGTTTCGGAATCCGACGTGGTGATCACCACCGCGGCGATTCCGGGGCGACCCGCCCCGGAGCTCGTAACGACGGAGATGATAGAGAGGATGGACCGCGGTTCGGTCATCATCGACATCTCCGCACCCAGCGGCGGGAACTGCGAACCGACGCAAGCCGGCGAGACGGTCTCGTGTCACGGCGTTTCGGTCATCGGACCGACCAACCTGCCGTCCACCGTTCCCCGCCACGCCAGCGAACTGTACGCGAACAACGTGACGAACTTCCTCGATACCGTACTGACTGACACGAATGAGATTGCAATCGACACTGACGACGAAATCATCGATTCGACGATGCTCACACACGACGGACAGATCAGAAACCCACACGTGGAGGACGACTCCGATGACGAGTGATGGGCGGAGGTTCGAATGAGCGAACTCATCACGAATCTGACCCTGTTCGTCCTCGCCGGATTCCTCGGGTACTCGATCATCACGAAGATCCCCGCGACGTTACACACGCCCCTGATGTCCGGCGCGAACGCCATCACGGGCATCACGCTCGTGGGCGCAGTCGTCGTCGCGGGCTCGGGATCGACGACGCTCGCGACGGCGTTGGGCTTCGTAGCGGTCGTCATGGCCACCGTCAACGTCGTCGGGGGATACCTCGTGAGCCACAAGATGTTGGCGGACTTCAGCAATCCGGGGGGAGACTGACGGATGTTCGATCTTCCCGAATCGGTGCTGTCGCTCGCGTATCTCGTCTCCGCGATTCTCTTCATTCAGGGACTGCGAGATATGACGCATCCCCGGACCGCGACCCGCGGGAATTTCCTCTCTGCGATGGGGATGTTCCTCGCCGTCGGCGTGACGATTCTCTGGTTCGAGATCCTCTCGCCGTGGGTGCTGATCGCCGGATTGATAGTCGGCTCAGCTCTCGGGATCGGGCTGGCCGTCACCGTCGACATGACCGAGATGCCGCAACTCGTCGGCTTGTTCAACGGATTCGGCGGCGGCGCGTCCGCGCTGGTCGCCGGCGCGGAGGTAATGGAAGTACAGGCGGGTGGCGGCTCCACCGTCCTGCCGCTCGATATGGCGGTCGCGGCGGGAGCCTCCGGAATTATCGGTGCCGTGACGCTGTTCGGTAGTCTGGTCGCCGCCGGGAAGTTACACGGCGTGGTGAGCGGCTCGGCCATCCGCTACACCGGCGAACACGTCGTCAAGGCGGGACTGCTCGCTGTCGCCGTCGCCTTCGGCGGATATCTGATCGTTCAGCCGGATCTCCTTTCGGCGTATCTCCATGCGGAGTGGGTTCCGTCGTACTGGATCTTGATCCTCGCCGCGTCCCTTCTCGGGATCGCGTTAGTGATCCCGATCGGCGGTGCGGACATGCCCGTCGTTATCGCGCTGTTGAACTCCTACTCTGGGCTGGCGGCCGCGGGGACCGGCTTCGTGTTAGGCAACAGCGCGCTCATAATCGCCGGAACGCTCGTCGGCGCCGCTGGGATGATCCTTACCGTCATCATGTGTGAGTCGATGAACCGATCGCTCACCAACGTTCTCTTCGGTGGATTCGGCGAGCAGGCGAGTTCGAGCGAAGAGATGGACGACATGTACGAGGGGAACATCACGGAGACCTCGCCCGAGGAGGTCGAGATGCTGTTGGATACGGCAAACCGCGTGGTCGTCGTCCCCGGCTACGGGATGGCCGTCGCGCAGGCTCAACACGCCGTCTCCGAACTCGCCGAATCGCTCACCGAGAACGACGTTGACGTCGAGTTCGGGATCCATCCGGTCGCCGGGCGAATGCCGGGCCACATGAACGTCCTGCTGGCCGAAGCGGATGTTCCCTACGACATGATGAAAGAGCTCGAAGAGATCAACCCGACGTTCTCACAAACGGACGTGGTCATCGTCATCGGGGCGAACGACGTGGTGAATCCGCTGGCGAACACCGACGACTCCAGCCCGATCAGCGGGATGCCCGTTCTGAACGTCGGGGACGCCGGAACGGTCATCGTGAACAAACGGAGCCTCAGCCCTGGATTCTCCGGGATCCCGAACCCGCTCTTCGCGGAGGATAACACGCTCATGCTCTTCGGTGACGGCCAAGAATCGATGCA
>CAYQWI010000153.1:2283-5016 GCA_964421165.1 uncultured Natronomonas sp. | reverse complement strand
TTCGGCGGCGGAATGAAGAAGCCCCCTAATTTTATACGTAGCGCATAAAGACCAGCCAATGGCAGCGCTCTTTTGGGTTCTCGTCGCGTTCGCGACCGTCAGTTGTCTGTTCATGGCGTGGGCGCTGGGCGCGAACAGCAACTCGCCGCCGTTCGCGCCCGCGATCGGTGCCAACGCCGTCTCGACGATGCGTGCGGCGTTTCTCGTCGGTCTCCTCGCGGCGGCCGGCGCACTGGCACAGGGAGGGGCGATCTCCGAGACCGTCGGAGCGGCGCTGATCGACGGCGTGTTGATCACACCGCTGGCGGCGAGCACGGGGCTTCTGGTGGCGGCTGGGTTCATGATTTTCGGTGTCTACAGCGGCTATCCCGTTCCGGCGGCGTTCGCGACCACCGGTGCGATGGTGGGCGTTGGACTCTCTTTGGGCGGTGATCCCGCGTTCGACACGTATCGTCGAATCGGGACGTTCTGGGTGCTCGTTCCACCGACGTCCGGAGGGCTCGCGTTTCTCACCGCGACGATACTCCGCCGCGACGACGTGCCGGATACGGTCGGAATCCCGCTTCTCGCGGCGGCGGTCAGCGCTATTCTCGCTCACGTTCGACTCGGCGTGATTCCGCATCCGACCCGATCGGAAGGAACCGTCGCCGAGGCGGTATCGCTGGCCCTCGGCCAACCGACCGTGGTCGGAGTCGACGTTCTCTCGATCGTCGTTACACTGCTTTTCGCGTTCGTCGGATTCCGCGTCATCCGTCGGCGGACGCAGGCGTCGGTGGAGAAGGGGATCAGGACGTTCCTTCTCGTCCTCGGCGGCGTCGTCGCGTTCTCCAGTGGCGGCAGCCAGGTCGGTCTCGCGACCGGTCCGTTAGAGAACCTCTACGGCATCGAACTCGGGCTTCCCGGCATCGTACTCTTGGCAGTCGGCGCGTCCGGTATCCTCGCAGGGGCGTGGATGGGTGCGCCGCGTCTCCTCCAGGCGACCTCTCGCGAGTACGCACAGCTCGGACCTCGACGCTCCATCGCGGCGCTCGTTCCCGGCTTTATCATCGCGCAGCTCGCGATCGCGCTCGGCATTCCGATCTCGTTCAACAACATCATCATCTCCGGCGTGATCGGCGGTGGGTTGGCCGCGGGGTCGGCCGGCGTCTCCCGCCGAAAGATCGGCGTGACGATCTCCTTCTGGGTAATCACGCTCGGCACGTCGATCGGGATCGGATTCGGGCTCTATCGACTGTTCTCGACGGCGCTCGGCGTTCAGTAACCGCCACCGGCGTCCGATTTCGGTTCCCGAACGACGGTGACGGTGACCGACGCTTCGCTGACGACGGCGGTGGCGACGGTTCCCAGCATTTTCCGGAGGAATCTCTTCGGGTCGCCGCCGTGTCCGCCGATCACGATATGATCGATATCGTTGTGGTCGGCGTACGCGAGGATCGCTTCCACCGGATCGCCCGACTCGATAGCTGTCTCGACGGTTCGTCCTTCCGAGGCGGCCCGATCCGTAGCGCGCTCGATCAGCCGAGTGGCTCGTTCACGTGCGGTTTCCGTCCGCCCTTCGCCCGGTTCCAGTATCCCCCCTTCGCTCATGTCCGCATCCAGCGGCGTGAGCACGTTTAACACCGTTACTCGGCAGTCGAACACCTCGAGGGCGTACGTCAGCGCGTCCTCCGAAAGCGGCGAGCCGTCCAGCGGGACGAGAACGTGTGAGGGTTTCATACGAGTGGTCGATGGGGAACGTCCATAAGTTCCGATGGAGTTACAAGATAGCCTCGGCTTCGAGAACGTCGCGCAACTCCGACATGGAGGCGACGACGACGTCGCAGTGCGGTTCGACCGCGGGTTTCGGCTCGTAGCCGACCGCAAGCCCGGCGACCTCGAGCATCGGGAGATCGTTCGCGCCGTCGCCGATCGCGACGGTGTCGTCCATACTGACGCCGAGTTCCTCGGCGAGTTCGGCGAGCGCGTCGTCTTTCGTCCCTTCGATGAGCGGTCCCTCCGCGTTGCCGGTCAGCTTTCCGTTCCGGATCGGAAGCCGGTTCGCGACGATCGTATCGACGGACGCTTCGGCCGCATCGAGCGCCTTCTCGACGCCCCGATCGAACCCCCCGGTCAGGATGGCGACGTGATGACCCGCATCGGAGAGCGCCTCGATCACGGCGGCGCTTCCCGGCCGAAGCGCGACGCGGTCGAAGGCGGCCTCCACGCGCGCCTCTTTTAGGCCGTCCAGCAGCTCCGCGCGAGCGTAGAGGCTCTCCGCGTAGGAGAGCTGATCGTTCATCGCCCGCTCGGTGATCTCGTCGATCTCGTCCGCGACGCCGGCCTCCTCGCCGAGCAGCACGGTCATCTCCGAATCCGAAAGCGTCCCGTCGAAGTCGAACGCGATGAGCATACCCCTACTGCGCGGCGAGGGGTCACAAATCGTCCGGTTCGGTCCGCTCGATTCGGAGCCGCCGAATTCGCGTACCCGACGTCTCTAGTACGGTCAACACGGTGGCGGGCTAACGAAAAGATGGCGAGTTCGCTGCTCGAAAAGAACGCGCTCGTGAAAATTAAAAGTAGAATGGCGATACTCCCCGCGATCGTCACGCCGAGATCGAGAGCAATATCGACGCGTCGTTCGCCTCGTTTAAAGATCCTCCAGCGGAGATAGAATCATAGAGATGAGTATCAGACCAATATCTCTGCATTTAATATACATATGAATGGATACAATAGGCCGATTTACGCCGGTTT
>CAYQWI010000153.1:0-2273 GCA_964421165.1 uncultured Natronomonas sp. | reverse complement strand
GATGAAGAAAGCGTTATGCCGGACGGCCGGAAGGGTATGGACATGAAGATACTCGTCACGGACCCGATCGCGGACGCCGGACTCGACGTGCTTCGTGAGGCCGGCCACGAGGTCGTCACCGAGTACGAGGCGGAGGGCCAACGACTGTTCGACGCCGTCGCCGACGCGAACGGGCTCATCGTCCGCTCGGGAACCGAAGTGACCCGGGAACTGCTCGAAGCCGCGTCCGAACTCGTGATCGTCGGCCGGGCCGGGATCGGCGTCGACAACATCGACATCGAGGCCGCGACCGATCAGGGCGTAATCGTCGCGAACGCACCCGAGGGGAACGTCCGCGCCGCCGCAGAACACACCGTCGCGATGGCGTTTGCGACCGCTCGGTCGGTGCCGCAAGCGCACATCCGGCTCAAAGACGGCGAGTGGGCCAAAGGCGAGTTCCTCGGAACCGAACTCAACGGCAAGACGCTCGGGATCGTCGGATTGGGGCGGGTCGGCCAGGAAGTCGCGAAGAAGCTCGACTCGCTCGGGATGGATCTGGTCGCGTTCGATCCCTACATCTCCGAAGACCGCGCCGATCAGCTCGGCGCAGAGCTCGCAGACCTCGAAACGACGCTCGAACGCGCCGACGTGCTGACGATCCACACTCCGCTGACGCCGGAAACCGAGAACATGATCGGCGAGGCGGAACTCGCCGAGATGGAAGGCGGCTACGTC
Source organism: uncultured Natronomonas sp. (assembly GCA_964421165.1). Taxonomy (GTDB): domain Archaea; phylum Halobacteriota; class Halobacteria; order Halobacteriales; family Haloarculaceae; genus Natronomonas. Next base: position 1,559 of record CAYQWI010000153.1, on the reverse strand, counting down.
GTCAACTGCGCACGCGGCGGGATCATCGACGAAACGGCGCTCGCCGAAGCTGTCGACGACGGCGTCGTCGCCGGTGCGGCGCTGGACGTTTTCGCGGAGGAACCGCTCCCGAACGATAGTCCACTTCTCGGCGTCGAAGACGTCATCGTCACACCGCATCTGGGCGCGTCGACCGAAGCCGCCCAGGAGAACGTCGCCGTCTCGACGGCCGAACAGGTCCTCGCCGCGCTCAACGGAGAACCGGTGATGAACGCGCTGAACGCGCCCTCGATGGACGAGTCGGCGTTCCCGCGCATCGAGCCGTACATCGGGCTCGCGGAGACGGCCGGGAAGATCGCCGTCCAACTGCTCGACAGCCGCGTCGAAAGCGTCGAAATCAGCTACGAGGGCGATATCGCCGAAGAGGATGTCGAAATCGTCACGGCGTCGGCGTTGAAAGGCGTCTTTCAGCCGCTGGAGTGGCAGGTCAACGCCGTCAACGCGCCCCGGATCGCCGAGGAGCGCGGTATCGAAGTCTCCGAGACGAAGCGCAGACAGGCCGAGGACTTCCAGTCGCTCGTCACCGTCACCGTTAGCGACGGCGAGCGAGAGATCGGGGTCTGCGGAACGCTGTTCGCCGACAACGACGCGCGGATCGTCCGGGTCGACGGCTACCGCGTCGACGCCATTCCCGGCGGAAAGATGATGGTCGCGAGAAACACGGACGAGCCCGGCGTCATCGGCCACATCGGAACCGTGATGGGCGAATACGACGTGAATATCGCCGGGATGTTCAACGCCCGGGAGACGCACGGCGGCGAGGCGCTCACGGTATACAACGTCGATCAGGAAGTACCGGAAGAGGCGCGAGCGGAACTCGAAAGCGACCCGCGGATCACCGAGACGAAGTACATCAGTCTCAACGGATAGTTCGAACAACTGATCGTCGGAGTCCACACCACCGCCGAATGACGGGGACAGGGACATCCGGGGGCTGTGAGAATCCGTTTGAACCGTCACACACAAAGGACGGAGTTTTACCGCCCCGGAATCAAGGGCCACCAATGAGCGAAGACGACGGGGAGCCGTCCGACAAACAAAAATACGAGTTCCAGAAGGTGATCGAAGAGCTCGACGACTACTCGGGCTCCGGAACCCAGCTCGTCTCGATTTATATCCCCGAGGACAGACAGATAAGCGACGTCGTCGCACACGTCACACAGGAGCACAGCGAAGCGTCCAACATCAAATCCAAACAGACCAGAACCGCCGTTCAGGACGCCTTAAAAAGCATCAAGGACCGGCTGAAGTACTACGACGTGTTTCCGCCCGAACGAGGGATGGTGATCTTTTCGGGGGCCGTCGATTCGGGCGGCGGTCAGACGACGATGGTGACGGAAGTGCTCGAGTCCCCACCGGATCCGATCGAGTCGTTCCGATACCACAGCGATTCGCATTTCCTGACCGAGCCGCTCCAGGAAATGCTCGGCGACAAGGGCCTGTACGGTCTCGTCGTCCTCGATCGCCGGGAGGCGAACGTCGGCTGGCTGAAGGGCAAACGCGTCGAGCCGGTCAAATCC
>CAYQWI010000152.1:0-5034 GCA_964421165.1 uncultured Natronomonas sp. | reverse complement strand
GGGTCTGTGGAAGGTGTCATTGAGTGACGGCGCGTATCCACGGCCTGAAGGCCGTAGTATTGCGCCTGTTCAGCGTATAAGACCGGGACGCTGACCGAAGGGAACACCCGAGTGACGAACGTGACCGCACGAACCGACGTCACGGTCGACGACGAGCCGTTGACTGACGATCGACTGTTGGCGATCGCGGCGGCCGTCCAGTCACGGTCCGAGCACCATCTGGCCGAAGCTACCGTTGAAGCCGCCGCCGAGCGAGCACTCGACGTTCCCGGATCGAGCGGTTTCGAAGCGGTCGTCGGCAAAGGCGTCCACGCGAGGGTCGGGGACCGAACGATCCATATCGGGAACCCACGCTACTTCGAGACCGTTCTCGATAGCGACTCGATTCACGGCCTCGACATCGGACTCGACGCCGTTCGCGATCTGGAGGTGAACGGCAAGACGAGCGTTCTCGTCGTGGGCGAAACGAGCGATTCGTTCTCCGTTCTCGGATGGATCGCATTTACCGATACGATCCGACCGAACGCGGCGGCCATGATCGAAAAGGTCCGGGCGAGCGGCGTCGAAACGATCGTGATGTTGACCGGCGATAACGAGCGGGTCGCCCGACACATCGCGGACGAACTCGGTATCGATGAGGTGTACGCGGAGTTGCTTCCCGAGGAGAAAGTCGAACACATCGAGGAGTTACAGCGGACACACGAAGCCGTCGCGATGGTCGGGGACGGTGTCAACGACGCGCCCGCGCTCGCGACCGCCGACATCAGCGTCGGGATGGGCGGGGCGGGAACCGACGTGGCTCTCGAAACGGCCGACATCGTGCTCATGTCCGACGATCTCGAGAAGCTCCCGTACGCGCTCGCGCTCAGCCGCGAGACCAGACGGACGCTGTACATCAACTTCGCTATCGCGTTCGGCGCGATCTTCCTGATGGTTGCGGCGATACTCACGGCAGGAATTCCGCTTCCGGTCGCGGTAGTCGGTCACGAGGGATCGACCGTTCTCGTCAGCCTGATCGGGTTGCGGCTACTCCGATTCGACGGATGAAGTTCGAAGCGATGACCGAGCTCCCGGGGGCGGCTGTCGTCTGTAACACTTAATGGGATCGGTACTGAACGTGACGACCACTTATATGTCTCTGGCAGCGATTACAGCTCCGCTATCGATACCGAACCTTCTCCCGACCCTTCCGTTCGATCAGCCCGTCGTCGTGTTGGCCATCGCGCTGGTCGCGTTTCTGGTCGCGCCAATCTTGATCGAACGGGTCGGTCTGCCCGGAATCGTCGGTATCGTGCTCGCGGGGACCGCACTTGGGCCGAACGGTTTCGGCGTGCTCGAACACGGTGAATCGATCGTCCTGTTGGGGAATGCTGGACTCGTGTATCTGCTCTTCACCGTCGGATTGGAACTCGATCTTCGACGGTTTTTCAACGCACCCGAAGACGCCGCACTGTTCGGCCTGTTGAGCTTTTTTATTCCGTTCGGAGTTGGGACGGCCATCTGCACGCTCGTTCTCGGCTTCGACGTGTGGGGTGCGATGCTCCTTTCGGCCGTCTTCGCATCGCACACGCTGCTTGCGTATCCGATCGTCAATCAACTCGATCTCACAAAAAACCCTGCCGTAACGGCCGTCTTCGGCGGCATCTTATTCACCGATACGCTCGCGCTCGTCGTGCTCGCGCTCGTTCTCGGAGTTATCGAAGGAGGCCTGACGATCGGACTGTTCGCACAGGTTACACTCGCGCTCGTCGTTCTGTTCGGAACGCTTTGGTTCCTTGTCCCACCGATCTCGCGTTGGTTCTTCAAAAGCGCCACACAGGAGAGTTACTTCGAGTTTCTCTTCGTGGCCGCGTTGATTTTCGTCGCTGCGAGTTTGGCCGAGAGTCTCGGCTTGGCCGCCATCCTCGGTGCCTTCGTCGCCGGGCTCGCGATCAGCCGCCAGATCGTTCGTGGCGGGACCTTGATGAACCGCATCGAGTTCGTCGGCAACGCGTTCTTCATCCCGTTCTTCCTGCTCCACGTCGGGATGTTGGTCGATCCCAGCGTGGTTATCGAAGGCGTCGAAACGCTGTGGATCGCCGCCGTGATTCTCGGCGTCATGTTCGCAACGAAAGCCATCGCGGCCGCAGGTGCGTCGAAGGTTAAGGGGTACGGCCGGAACGAGCTCGGCGTCCTGTTCGGGCTTTCGGTCGGACAGGCGGCGGCGGCGCTCGCGATCACACTCCTGGGGTTCGAGGCCGGAGTGTTCACGACGGAGGTCCTCAACGCCGTCGTTTTGATGATTCTCGTTTCCGCCGTCGTCAGCCCGTGGGTGACCGAACGCTTCGGACGCCGGCTCGCGATGGAGGGCGAAACGGAAGCCGGTATCGATGGTGCGTACGATCCCCGAATTCTGCTGCCGCTTTCCCGGGCCGCGGAACTCCAGCGACGGTTGCTCGAACTCGCGTTCGCCCTGAAAGACGATCCCGCGTCGACGCCGGTGCATCTGCTCACGGTGTTGTCACCCGGCGCGACTGACGAGGAGTTACTCGAAGCCGAGCGCGATCTCGAAGCGGCGGCAGAGCACGGTGGGGCGGCGGAAGTGCCGGTCGAAGTCGAAACGCGAATCAATCACAACGTAGCCTCGGGGATCATCCGGGCCGAGGCCGAAACGCGTGCCGATCTCATCCTGATGGGCTGGGAAGCCCAAACGTCGTTCAGCGGTCGCGTCTTCGGAAACATCATCGATCAGGTGCGCCGCCGGACGACCGAGCCGGTGCTCGTCTCACGGCTGGGACGGCCGATCAACACGACGACCAGGATACTGCTCGTGTTACCGCCGGGAATCGCCCATCACGAGGGCTTCTCGGAGAGCGTTCACCTCGTCAAGCGTCTCGCGGAGAACCTGGGCATCGAAGTCGAGGCGATCGCCGTCGGAAATCGTCCACCGCCCGAAAAGTACGAACAACTGCTCGGTCTCGTCGAACCCGAGTTAGATGTAGCCGTAACGGTAGTCGATGACTGGAACGCGCTTCACGAACGGCTCGCCGACACCGAACGCGACGATCTCGTCGTTCCCCTGAAGCCCCGCGAAGGGAGCATCGGATGGACGCCGCGGCTTCGCCGGCTTCCGAAAGCGTTGTCGGAGTATCCATCGGAGACGTTCATCGTCGTCACGCCCAGACAGGAGGAGATGGGGTATCCGACGCGATTCTTCCGCATCGATTGAATCCGCGGTGGTCACCACACGTATTTAGCAAAACGTGCCCAAACGTGTCGTAGTACCGTATGCGTTCTCAGCCCTCTCCGGCGGATACACCTGCGAAACAAACGAGCAGTGATGGCTCGGACAGCGATCTCGGTCCGACCGATCCCGGCGATCGAATCCAGAGTCTCGACGCTCTCAGAGGGTTCGCGCTGCTCGGAATTCTCGTTATCAACATCTGGCTCTTTGCGCTCCCGCTGGTCGGCTGGCTGAATCCGCCATTGTACGGCGATCTTTCGGGAGTCAACTACATCGCATGGTTGCTCAGCCACGTCCTCTTCGAACAGAAGTTCGTCACGCTGTTTACCTTCCTGTTCGGAGCCGGCATCGTCCTGTTCACCGATTCGAAAGAGCGGAAAGGCCAACGGGCACGCCGACTTCACTTCCGACGGACGTTTTGGTTGCTCGTAATCGGACTTGTACATGCTTACCTGCTGTGGCACGGCGACGTGCTCGTTGCATACGCTCTCTGCGGCTTTATCGTCGTGTTCGTCCGCAGATGGGGGCCGAAGTGGCTCCTCGTTCTCGGTCTGCTCATGTTCGCGATCCCGTCGATCATCTACCTTTCTGTGGGTGTCGGATACGTGACTGCGGATCCGACTACTCAAGCGGATATCGAATCGCAGATCCTCGCCGGATTCGGCGCGGACGCTGCCGAAATCGACGAGGAGATCGCGGCCTACCGTGGCAGTTGGACTGAGCAGATCCAGTACCGTGCGCCGACCGTGTTCACGCTTCAGACTGTCGGATTCGTCTTCGAAGGATTCTGGATATACGGCGGATTGATGCTCATCGGGATGGCACTGTATAAGTGGGACGTTCTCTCCAATCGCCGGAGTACGCGGTTTTACTGGCGGTTGTTCGGGGCCGGCGCGTTTTCGGGCTTGACGTTGATTCTCTCGGGCGTGTGGTATCGGGAGCTAGTCGGTTGGGAGACCGCTCGCGTACTCTTGTTAGCACGCCAGTTCAACTACTGGGGATCGCTCCTGCTGGCGTTAGCGTACGTCTCGATGATCATGCTGCTCTGCCGCTCGGCGACCGGTGGGCGCGTGACGACCGCGCTCTCGGCCGTCGGTCGGACGGCATTCTCGAACTACTTGCTGCAGACGATTCTGGCGACGACGGTCTTTTACGGCCACGGACTCGGGCTGTTCGGTATGTTGGGGAGAGCCGAACTCCTCCTCGTCGTCGTGTCGATCTGGGCGATTCAGATACCGCTGTCGATCGCGTGGGTGAACCGGTTCCGGTTCGGCCCGATCGAGTGGCTCTGGCGGACGCTCACCTACGGGGAGAGACAGCCGATGCGTCCCGAGTGAGCCATCCCCGTTTGCGTTCGAAACACGCCGGATCAAATCGCTAACTGTGCGAATGCGTAGCTTTTGTATCGTTCGGGGACGACCACCGCGTATGACTTCGGCCTCGAGCGGGAACCGAGTGTCCGCCCGCGTCGATTCCATCGACAAGCAGAAAATACGCGTTATGTTCGATCTCGCCGAACAGTACGACGGGGAGGACCTCGTCCACCTGGAACTCGGAGAGCCCGATTTCGACACGCCGACACATATCATCGAGGCGGCACACGAAGCGGCCGCGAACGGAGCGACTCACTACACTTCCAACGCCGGGATGTTCGAACTCCGGGACGCACTCGGCGAAAAACTCTCCGCGGAGACCGGCCACACTATCGATCCGGCCACGCAGATTGCTATCACGACCGGCGGCGTCGAAGCGCTCCACCTCGCGATCCACACGGTCGCCGATCCGGGTGAGGAGGTCGTCATCCCGACGCC
>CAYQWI010000151.1:0-5037 GCA_964421165.1 uncultured Natronomonas sp. | reverse complement strand
ATTGAGTGAGGTACGCAGGAAAACGGGGAAATTGAGGGAGATACGCAGGAAAACGGGGAAATTGAGGGAGATACGCAGGAAAACGGGGGGGACACATACACGATGGAGCGATTCTTTCCTGTGGCAGATAGTTTTAGCTATGATTTCGATGCGGACACCGTATCAGGCACACCGTCAGAGTTGACAGGAATAGATACAACCGATGAATTGATCGAAATCGAAGGGATTTGGACAGGTGACGAACAAGTTTTTGCAGATCAACCGTTTGCTCGCTACGATTTCGAAATTTTGGAGAATGGTTCGGTTATACTATCAAGTAACGAATATATAATAATGGTCTATTATCCGTTCCGAGCGGCACAGACGGAAGAAACATTCTTCGTAACATACCACCCATCGATTAACCCGGCATGGGAGTTCAGTCTGAAGCTCGAGGCGCCGAGTGGCGACCTCGATGTCTCACCCGATATTAGTCAGAACAGCGGCGTGTTCGAGGCTGATTTATCTCAGCTTTCATCGGAATCAGGAACCTATAATTGGCAATTAGAAGTATCAACCTCAGATGATCATACATATATTATCGGAGAAAATCATGATATGTTGATTAGTATCAACCAAGACGAGAACGATGGGTTCCCAACGAGAACCGAAGCGATCGAGGAGACAAGTGGTGACCCCACAGCATCATCTCCCCCTACAGAACCGTCCGGAGGCTCTGCAGATGGTTTAATAGTTGATCAGAAGGCATCCTACTGGGCCACGTCAGGACCGACGCATTATATAACACAGGATGTGTCCGTAGACAGTAACTCACCGATTGAATTCACTGCTAACCACGAATTCAGGATCAACAACCATACTACTAACTCATCGATTATCTTTTCATTACATTCGTAATACATCAGTATATAAACAAACGGCTATCTGTGGCACTGTCTATTTCAGTAAGCTTGAGAAGCTGAAAAATACTGAGTCGACGTTCGGATCGTGGTCCACTACGTGCTGAACTCACGCTCTGATGTGTACTCGACACAGCCGACGGCCGTCGGCGATGGCGTGTACAGGCGGTACAAGGCGACTGCCCCGGGGCTTGACCCCGGGGTGCGTTCACGCGCTCGTATCGGATTGACGGTTCCCGACTCGGACGCAACTGGTCGTCCGCTGGTCCCACAATCCCGTTCTGCTGTCTTCACTCCTCTTCGAGCGCCTCGAACGTCTTTTCGGCCCACCGGACGGCGAACTCGGGGCCGTGTTCCCGGTAGGCCGCCGTATCGAGCGCGTCGAACGGCGTCGGAAGGTCGACGTCGTGTTTGACGGCGCTGCAGGCCAACTCGGCGGCGTCGGAAAAGCCAGTTCGGCCGATGGCGACGTCACGGGAGAGACTGCCGAGCCGCGGTTCGAGCCGTTCGCCGGCGTCGGCCCATTCGGCGTGGAGTTCGGGGTAGGGGTCCGCCCAGTCGGCGAAGACCTCGGACGTTCCGAGACCGACGTGGGCCGTATGGAGGGCGGCGGCGAGTTGGTACGTCTCGCCGGGCGAAAGCGGGACGGCGTCGGCGAGCGATCGGTACGATTCGCCGAAGAAACCGAGGAAATGTTCCGGACACTCGAGGCCGATCTCGACGAGCGCCTCGGCGATCAAAAATCGGACGAACCCCTCCGGCGATCCGGCCAATCGGGGTTTGACGAAGACGACCGATGGCGCGGTCTGTCGGGTCCAGGCGACTCCGCCATCACCCGGCGCGCCGATCGTGAACGAGTCACCCGCGAGCTCGAAGAGCGTCCGGGGGGCGTCGTCGGGAAGCCACGAGGCGTCGTACGAACTCGGCTCGACCGATTCGACGACCGCGAGAAGGTTCTCGGCGACGGCCGGAGGGAGCGTCTCGAAATCGTTCGCCGCGTCGACGACGATCGTTTCGGGTGCATGCTCGTCGCGGACCGAAGCGAGTTCGCCGGTGAGTTCCCGACGGTCGAACATTACACGACCGCGATGGCGACGAGCAACAGCAGTCCGACGACGACCGAGGCGCCGATTGTTCCGAGCACGACCTTTGTGGCTTGGCTCATGTTCGATCGGTTCACCGGGGAGCGATTTAAAGTCTTCATTTCGCTGACCGGCGACTGTCAAAAGGCGACCGAAAGGGCGTTCAAAGGTGAGCAAAAGGCGTTTCCGGAGCAATTAGAGCGGGATTCTCCACCCGAAACGGAGGGGTTCGGTGGGAGGGATGGCCGGGGCGTACCGTTTGTTGTCCCGAATGCCCGATCGTGAGTCAGTTATCGAATCGGGCCTGAACGAACGGCTGTGCGTCCTCGACCTCGCCGACCCGGGAGTCCGAGAGGAGGACGGCCTCGGTCTCATCGAGCGGCACCGAGAGTTTGATCTCCTTCGTCCGACCGTAGCGGCCCTTCGAGACGACGATCGCGTTGACGATCCCGAGCATGTCGAGTTCGCTTATCAGGTCGGTGACCCGACGCTGGGTGAGCACGTCGACGTCGATCTCCTGACAGAGCCGCTTGTAGATGTTGAAAACCTCGCCCGTGTTGATGTTGTGGACGCCGTTCTTTTCGAGTAAAATCGTCGCATAGAGGACGAGTTTCGACTGCGTCGGGAGGGTCCGGACCACCTCGACGACGCGGTCGAGTTCGATCTTCTGTTGGGCCTTCCGGACGTGTTTCTCCTCGACGGTCTCGGTCCGGTCCCGCTCGGCGAGTTCGCCGGCCGTCCGGAGGAGATCGAGCGCCCGGCGGGCGTCGCCGTGTTCTTGGGCGGCGAAGGCGGCACACAGCGGGATGACGTCCTCGGTGAGGATCTCCGGTTTGAACGCGGTTTCGGCGCGGTGCTGAAGGATGTCTCGGAGCTGTGTGGCGTCGTAGGGGGGGAAGACTATCTCCTCCTCGCCCAGGCTGGATTTGACGCGGGGATCGAGGAAGTCGGTGAACTTGAGATCGTTGGAGATACCCATGATCGAAACCCGGGAGTTCTCGAGTTCGGAGTTCATCCGCGAGAGGTTATACAGCGTGTCGTCGCCGCTTTTCTCGACGAGTTTGTCGATCTCGTCGAGCATGATGACGACGACGCGCTCGTGGTAGTCGACGGCGTCGAAAAACGTCGAGTAGACCCGATCGGTCGGCCATCCGGTCATCGGGACGGGATCGAACTCCTCGAGGTCGTCTTCGAGAGTCGCGATGTGGTCCTCGAGAGCCCCGGGACTGTCGAACTCCGTGTCTTCGAGGAGGGCGTCGGGATCGCCGGAGTCGCTTACGCGTTTCCGAAGCGCTTCGAGTTCCTCGAGTCGGTTCTCGATGTACGTCTCGTTTTTCTCGATGAACTTGTTGGCGAGCTGGGCGAGCACGCGGTACTGGGTGTCGGTCACCTCGCAATTTATATACTGAACCTCACACGGAACCTCGTATTTCTGTGAGGTGGTTTCGAGTTCCTCGCTGACGAACTTCGCGCTCGCGGTCTTCCCGGTTCCCGTCTTGCCGTAGATGAGGATGTTCGACGGGGTGTCGCCACGGAGCGCCGTGACGAGGATCGTCGCCATGTTGTTTATTTGCTCCTCGCGATGTGGGAGTTTATGCGGTGTATAGGACGGTCGGAGGACCTCCTTGTTCTCGAAGATCGGTTCGCCCTCGAGGAGGTCATCGAAGAGGCCCCGGGAAGCCTCGTCCGCTTCGTCGTCGGTCTCGGCGTCGAGATCCAGATCGTCGAGTTCGATATCTCCGGAGAAACCGTCTACGCCACTCATGTCGCCCCCGGGATCGCTGACGCGGTCGGAGGTATCCGAGGTCGGGGGCGAATTTGCTCCGGACTGTCCCGAATTTTTCGACCCCTTTGTTTCGTCTGGAGAACCGATAGACTGCGGAGGCACGTCGGTTTGCTCGAGATCTACATCGGTATTTAAATCGGCGGAACTTTTCGGTGAAGGGGCCGAACCCGGATCGGACCCGTCGCGACCTGTCGGGACGTCCGAACGAGAGTCGGACTCATCCCTCGGAGAGGTCCCTTTTCCATCGCCGCTCTCACTCTCGCCCCCTGTGGACTGTTTTCCGGTGTTTTCATCAGTCATTCTTTCGGAATTTCGGAACCCCCTTGTTTCAAGTGGAATTATACCGCGCTGTCCCTCAAAGTGAGGATTATACGGGCTAAACCCGGTCTATGTATATATATTTGTTCTACCGTCGTCCAGTTGATGCACTCGAACCGATGGTGGAAAGGTGTAATAAACTTTGTGATCCATTTGTGATCTATTTGTGATCCGTCCGAGATACATATAAATACAGTACGGTCATCATACTGTACGAAGTACGGTATTTACACGCTTTACACGCATAGGTGAGAAAACACACGGCTTTTGTTGATGGCCCATAACTTTAGCTGATAGCAGGCGCTGCCCCCTCTCTCAAGGAGCCGCCGAAGGCGGCGAGTAGGCTGGGGTAGTTCACTTGTGGGTTTTCTCCTCGGATCACTGTAAACAGGTATGTCGACTCGTTGGCACGGTCGCTCCGCAACGGTAGTCGTCGTCCCGCAACGGTAGTCGTCTCTCGGCAATGGCAGTCCCTCGAGTCGAGATCGTGACCCGGTATCCACGGTTTACCCCCCCACCCCTTCGTTTCGGGTGGAACGAACAAATAGGTGGGGAGGGGGAGTCGTGGGTTCGTTCCCTAACTAGTAGAGAAAGTTTTTTATTGTAGATAGTCAAACCAAAGCCGCACTAGAAAGAAATAAAATTTGTTAGCTAGTTACTTATAAACTAGTCTATATTCCATTCTAGTGTTGTTGAATTAATCCCGTGAGTCGCTTGTACGGGCTACCTAGTCGGATCGTTTCGGCCCACTCAGCCGATACGGGTTCCGCTGTTTTCTCGTTCCACCTGAAACGAAGGGGTGGGGGTGTAGGTGAGATGTGGTGTGTGGTGAGATATTGTTAACATCCTCTCTCTCTGTTAATATCCTATCAATGTTGACACCCTCACGGCTGAACCGTTGTATCTCGTCCGGAACAACTGCGACGACTGAGAACGACGGCGACTGAGAACG
>CAYQWI010000150.1:0-5045 GCA_964421165.1 uncultured Natronomonas sp. | reverse complement strand
TCGGCGACGTGGAGTGGGACGATCCCGACGCCGTCGCCGAGGCGTCGATCGAACTCCAGCGGGAGCTGCTCGCCGGGTTCGGCGGTAACGACAAGGTCCCCGAGCGGGCGTTCGAGGAGGCGATGAAACCGCGCCACGTCGCCATCTCTTTGGACGGCGAACCGACGCTGTATCCGTACCTCCCGGAACTCATCGACGCCTTCCACGACCGCGGGATCACGACCTTCCTCGTCTCGAACGGGACCCGCCCCTCCGTCATCGAACAGTGCGACCCCACACAACTGTACGTCAGCGTCGATGCCGCCGACAAGCAGACCTTTTACGACGTGGTCAAACCCGTCGAGGACAACGCGTGGGACCGACTCATCGAGACGATCGACGTGCTCGCACGAAAGGACGAAACGCGAACGGTGCTTCGGTCGACGCTCCTGGCCGGGCACAACATGCATCACCCGGAGTGGTTCGCGGCGATGTTCGACCGCGCGGACGCCGACTTCGTCGAGCTGAAAGCGTACATGCACGTCGGCAACTCCCGCGGCCGGCTGGATCGCGACGTGATGCCCGAACACGAGGAAGTTCTGGAGTTCACGAAAGCCGTCCAGGAGTTCCTCCCGACGCACCCGGTCGTCAGAGACGTCGAGGCGTCCCGCGTCGCGCTGTTGGCCCGCGACGAGGACACGATGGTGCCGGAGTTAAAAGGCGGCAGCGACTTCTGGAGCGAGGAGCCGTACGCGGAGTCTTGACATCCTCCCGGCGTTCATGTCGGGAGATCTCTCGCGTGAGAAATCGTAGACGGGAATGGCGCTGATAAGACACTGACCACCCGTACGTTATATATGCCACGAGATTCTCTACCGTGATAGTGTCCCTCACTCGTGGGTTTGGTCTGTAAAAACACGGGGGGCACAACTTACGAAGCCCACAGAGACATCCCGAGCCATTTAATCGGCTTGCCCGCCCCGATACGGGTAATGACGCGGACGCAGGGCGATCTCGCGGCCCTCTCTCGGTTCGTCTTTCGCGCGCCCGATTGGTCCGCCAGCCTGTTTTTCACGCTCGTGGTCGCCGCCGTCGTCGGTATCGCCGCCTTCGACTCGCAGTTCTTCCTCGACGACGCCTATCGGGGAATGGTCTACGTCGGCGTTCCGACCGTCGCCGCGGCGTTTTTGACGCCACCGATCGACCGACGCCTCGGGGGGCAGTTCACCTACAACCGCTCGGCGCTTTTGGCGTTCGTCTGTGAGATCGTCGTCGTCGCCTTCCTCGTCGTCGCAGCCGTCGTCTCGGCGATCGGCGGCTTCGGGCAGTCGTTGGTTTTCGATTCGCTTCTCGTCTCGCTCGCGTCGATATTCGCGCTCCGGCTGTTCGTCATCACCGCCGTCTCGCGGCGGTCGCTGTTCGTCACCGCGATCCCGGCGAGCATCCAGACGGCCGTCGCCGCCGCCCTCATCTTCGTCTACAGCGGCACGGTCCAGTACCTGACCGTCGGTGGACCGCTGCTGGAGACGTTTCTCGCCCGCTCGGACGCAGCCTCGGCGGCGTTTTTCGTCGTTCGACCAGCCGACTTCGCGCTGTTGGCCGCGCTGTGTGGAATCTACACAGTCGCAGTCGCCGTCTTTCTGTTCGCCATCGACCGGCCGTGGCGACGGAGCCTCGGCGTCTCCGTCCTCGATTTCATACAGGGATTCGTCGGCCACGTCGCCGAGGGATCGCGCGAGCTCGAGACGTTCTTCGAGCAGGTGGGTGAGACGGCGACCGTTCCGGTGACGGTGCTCTCGGTTCGCCGACTCGATGGGGCCGAAACGGCCCGATTCGTGTTGCCGATGGTTCATCCCGGTCCAATGGGGGAAATCGGCGGCGGGAACCTACCCAGACGAATCGCGGAGGACACCGACGGGTTGGCGTTCCCACCGCATGCGACCGCCGGTCACGATTTCAATCTCGTCACCGAGCGCGAAGTCGAGACGCTCCTCGACGCCGCCTCACGTGCGGGCAGTCGGATCAACTACACCTCGGAGGCGACCCGAAGCGACTGCGAGACGGTCGGCGATTCGAAGCTCCTCGGGCAGGCGATCGGCGAGGACGCGCTTCTCGTCGCGACGCACGCGCCCGAACCGGCGGACGACGTGGACTTTTCGGTCGGGCTCGCGACTGCAGCCGAAGCGCGAGGGGGCGGGGTAAACGAAGTCATGCTCGTCGACGCGCACAACTGCAACGAGGGGCTTTCCGGTGACGGATCCCGCCGTATCACTCCCGGGTCGGAACGGTCGTTCGATCTGATGGCCGCGGCCGGAGCACTCGGGGATCGACTCTCAGACGCCGAGCAACGTCCGCTTTCGGTCGGCGTCGCGTGGGACGAAACGGAGTGGGAGCCGAAAGACGGGCTCGGGCCGCTCGGGATCCGCGTCGCCGTCTTCGAAGTCGACGATCATCGAACCGCCTACGTCCTCCTCGACGGGAATAACATGGCTCCGGGGCTCCGGGAGACGCTCCGCGCCGCGATCGACGCCGACGAGTCCGAGATCATGACGACAGACACCCACGTCGTGAACGCGGTCGAACCGGCCAACCAGGTTGGCGACTCGATCGACGCTGATCGGCTCACATCGGTCGTTTCGGGACTCGTTGAGGACGCGACTGCCGATCTTGAACCCGTCGAAGCGGGGATGGCGACCGAGCGAGTCGAGGTCACGGTGTTCGGCAACGATCGAACGGAGGCGCTCGCCTCGACAGCGAACGCGATGGTCGCCATCGGCGGCGCGTTGCTCGTTGCCGTCATCGGCGCGGCGATGGCGATCAGTCTCCTCCTGTTAGTGCTGACGGGTTGAAAAGAAGAGTCGACCGGTTCAGCCGTCGAACAGATCGTCGACGGCGGCCTCGGCGGCCCCGATCGCTTCCTGTGCGACTTCGTCTGGATCCGGGTCGTCGGGCGCGTTGAGATACACGTCGACTTCGAGGACGCCGTCCTCGAATCGGACGGTGACGTCCATGTCGGTCACGTCCGACTGCTTGTACCGCGAGAGGATGACGCCCTCGGCCGCGTCCGAGGCGGCTTCGACAACCGCTTCGTCGGCCGGCGCATCACCGTCGGATACCGACACGTCGTCCGTGTCTGTCACGGTCTTATGCGCCGCCCGCACCCGGACCGCCCGGACCGCCGGGGCCCATCGGGCCGCCGCCAGCGCCGCCCTGGAGCATCTGCTGGAGTTCCTCCTGGAGGCTCTCGAACTGCGTCTGGACGCGCTCTTCTTGTTTGTTCAGCGTGTTGACGCGGACTTCGAGGCTGTCGACCTTCTCTTCGAGATCCTCGTAGGCTTCGTCATAGTCCGTCTCGATGAGGAGCTCGCCGACTTCCCGATACATCTCGGCTTCGCCCTCGATCCCGTCGAGGGTTTCGATCGCCGTCTTCGACTCCTGAAGCTGCGTTTCTGCCTGCTGTTTTTGCTGTGCGACCTGCTGTGCAGTCTCTTGGAGATCCTGGAGTTCCTCGATTTTCTCCTGGGCCTCCGGCGGAAGGTTACCCTGCATACCCGAACCGTCGGCTTCGGGACGGAAAAACCCCCACTTTTCGAG
Organism: uncultured Natronomonas sp.; assembly: GCA_964421165.1. Taxonomy (GTDB): domain Archaea; phylum Halobacteriota; class Halobacteria; order Halobacteriales; family Haloarculaceae; genus Natronomonas. The sequence goes on along the minus strand of CAYQWI010000150.1, from coordinate 1,472 downwards.
CCAGCCAGCCGAAGCCGGTACCGATTCTCATTTAACAGCGGCGAGTATTTGTCCCGGTATGAGCAGGTTCGCCGAGGTCGACGACCAGTACGACCCCGACGCGGTCGAGGATCGGGTCTTCGAGTACTGGGACGACGTCGACGCCTACGAGAAAACGAAGCGCCACCACGCCGACGACGAGAGCTTCTTTTTTGTCGACGGCCCGCCGTACACCTCCGGAGCCGCCCACATGGGGACGACGTGGAACAAGACCCTCAAGGACGCCTACATCCGCCACCGTCGGATGTGCGGGTACGACGTCACCGACCGCCCGGGCTACGACATGCACGGGCTGCCGATCGAGACGAAAGTCGAGGAAGAGCTCGGATTCGAGAACAAAAAGGACATCGAGGAGTTCGGCGAGCAGAACTTCATCGACGAGTGCAAGGCGTTCGCCGAGGAGCAACTGGAGGGCTTGCAGGACGATTTCAAGTCCTTCGGCGTCTGGATGGACTGGGACGACCCCTACAAGACGGTCGATCCGGAGTACATGGAAGCCGCCTGGTGGGGCTTTTCGAAGGCCCACGATCGCGGCTTAGTCGAACAGGGCCAGCGCTCGATCAGCCAGTGTCCGCGCTGTGAGACCGCGATCGCGAACAACGAGGTCGAGTACGAACACGTCGACGACCCGTCGATTTACGTGAAGTTCGAGCTGGTCGACGACGAGCGATCCGACGACAGTCCCGCGAGCTATCTCGTCATCTGGACGACGACGCCGTGGACGATCCCGGCGAACACCTTCGTCGCCGTCGATCCCGAGGCGACGTATCACGCCGTCGCGGCCGAGCGCGGCGACGAAACGGAGATTCTGTACCTCGAGGAGTCCTGCGTCGAGGACATCATCGAGCGCGGGGGCTACGACGGGTACGAGATTCGCGAGGAGCTGTCCGGCGAGGAACTCGTCGGCCGACGCTACGAGCATCCGCTCCGTGACGAGGTTCCGAACGCGCCCGACTTCGAGGGCGCACTCGAAGTGTACGACGCCGACTACGTCGAAGCGGATCGAACCGGATTGGTTCACTCCGCACCGGGACACGGTGAAGTCGACTTCGAGCGCGGCGAAGAGCTCGGATTAGAGATCTTCTGTCCGGTCGGCCCCGACGGCGTCTTCGAGGAGACCGCGGGCGAGTACGCCGGACAGTTCGTCAAGGACGCCGACGACGATATCATCGCGGATCTGGACGCGAACGGGCTGCTGTTGGCGTCGGAGACGTACCACCACGACTACGGGCACTGCTGGCGCTGCGATACGCCGATCATCCAGATGGTGACCGACCAGTGGTTCATCACCGTCACCGACATCAAAGACGAGCTGCTCGAGAACATGGAGGACAGCGAGTGGTATCCACAGGAGGCCCGCGACGTTCGCTTCCGCGATTTCATCGAGGACTCGCCGGACTGGAACGTCTCCAGGCAGCGCTACTGGGGGATTC
>CAYQWI010000149.1:0-5077 GCA_964421165.1 uncultured Natronomonas sp. | reverse complement strand
TCCTCGTCGTTGGCGATATCCTCGAGCAATCGGCGCATGATCTTCCCGGAGCGCGTCTTGGGAAGCTCCGGCGTGAAGATGACCTGCTCGGGCCGAGCGATCGGGCCGATTGCGTCCTCGACGCCGTCGACGATCGCGGCTTCCATCCCGTCGCCCTCCTCGTAGCCGTCTTCGAGGATCGCGTACACGTAGACCGCCTCGCCTTTCATCTCGTGGTCGCCGCCGACCGCGGCGGCCTCGGCGACGCCCTCGACGCCGACGACCGCGGATTCGATCTCCATCGTTCCGAGGCGGTGCCCGGAGACGTTGATCACGTCGTCGACCCGACCGAGGATCGTGATGTAGCCGTCGTCGTCGATCTTCGCGCCGTCCTCGGGGAAGTACACCCACTCGTCGGCCTCCGGATCCGAGTACGCCTCCCAGTACTCGGAGACGAACCGCTCGTCGTTGCGATACAGCGTTCGGAGCATCCCCGGCCACGGTTTGTTGACGGTCAGATACCCGGCTTCGCTGGGGGAGACCTCCTCGCCGGCTTCGTCGACGACACGGGCATCGATGCCCGGAAGCGGCGGTCCCGCAGCTCCCGGTTTCATCTTTCCGATCCCCGGCAGCGTCGTGATCATCATTCCGCCGGTTTCGGTCTGCCACCAAGTGTCGACGATCGGGCAGTCCTCGTCACCGATGTGTTTGTAGTACCACTTCCACGCCTTGGGGTTGATCGGCTCGCCGACGGTCCCGAGCAGCCGCAGGCTCGAGAGGTCGTGTCCTTCCGGGTACTGGCTGCCCCACTTCATGAACGCCCGGATCGCGGTCGGCGCGGTGTACAGCTGGTTGACGCCGTAGTCCTCGACGATCTCCCACAGTCGGTCTTTGTCGGGGTAATCCGGCGTCCCCTCGTACATCACGCTCGTGGTCCCGAGCGCGAGCGGCCCGTAGACGATGTAGGAGTGGCCCGTGATCCAGCCGATGTCGGCGGCGCACCAGTAGGTGTCCTCCGGCTTCACGTCGAGCACGGCGTGGGAGGTCCACGACGCGTACGCGAGATAGCCGCCCGTCGTGTGCTTGACGCCCTTCGGCTTCCCGGTCGTCCCCGAGGTGTACATGAGAAAGAGCATGTCCTCGCTGTCGCGGACCACCGGCTCGACCGTCGCGCCCTCGTTGTCGGCGACCAGTTCCGCGTAGTCGTGTTGGCCGTCGGCGAGGTCGTGATCGAGGTCGGCGACGAGACGATCGACGACGACCGTCGTCGTCCCGTGCTCGACGCCGCCGAGCCCCTCGTTCGCCTTCGAGATGTGATCGAGGGCGTCCCCGCGGCGGTAGTAGCCGTCGCAAGTGACGAGATACTCCGAGTCCGCGGCGTTCATCCGGGTGGCCAGCGCGTCCGCCGAGAAGCCGGCGAAGACGACCGAGTGCGGCGCGCCGATTCGGGCGCAGGCCAACATCGCGATCGGCAGCTCCGGGATCATCGGCATGTACAGCGTCACGACCTCGTCCTCCTCGACGCCCAACTCGCGGAGCGCGGCCGCGAACTCGTTCACTTCGCGGTGAAGATCCTCGTAGGTGAACTCGCGCGTCTCGCCGAGCTCGCCCTCCCACTGGATCGCGGGCTCGTCGCCGCGGTCGTCGAGATGCCGGTCGAGACAGTTCGCCGAGGCGTTGAGCTCGCCGTCCGTGAACCACTGATAAAACGGCTCGTCGCCGTCGTCGAGCACCGCGTCGTACTCGCTGTCCCACGTGAGCAGATCGGCCGCCCGCTCCCAACACGCGGGCCAGTTTTGCTCGAACTCCTCGTATATCCCCGGATCGGAGACGTTCGCTTGCTCGACGAACGATTCCGGCGGCTCGAACGACTCCTGTTCAGCCAGCCGTGCTTCCAGTTGCGTATCGTCCTCAGACATCGTAGTATAGTGGACAGAACGGCGCATATTAACGGTTATCATGGATCGAACGTGCACCTCCGGAGTCTCTCGGTTCTGTCAGTCGACCGGGGGACGGGAAGCTGCACTACGATTCGGCGATTGAGGACGCGTAAGCGGTATGTAGTTTCCCACCCTCACGCTCGGTGTGACGCGAGCACGAACGGTTCTGGTCGCCGGGACGGCGAGTCACGTCGGAAAATCGACGGTGGTGGCCGGGCTGTGTCGGTGCCTCGCCGACCGGGGCGTCGATGTCGCGCCGTTCAAAGCCCAGAACATGTCGAACAACGCCCGCGCGGTCGCGCGATCCGAGGGAACGGGATTCGGCGAGATCGGCGTCTCACAGTACGTCCAGGCCAATGCGGCCCGAATATCCGCGACGACCGATCACAATCCGGTGCTCTTGAAACCGCGCGGCGACGGGGAATCACAACTCGTCGTCGACGGCGAAGCGATCGAGCACTTCAGCGCCGGCGAGTACTACGACCGCCACTGGGAACGAGCCAGAGACGCCGCCGAAGCGGCCCACGGGCGACTGGCTAAGGCGCACGACGTGATCGTCGCCGAGGGCGCCGGCTCGATCGCCGAGATCAACCTCCACCACCGCGATCTGGCGAACCTCGAGACGGCTCGCTTTTCGGACGCCGACGTGCTTCTCGTCGCCGACATCGAGCGCGGCGGCGTCTTCGCCTCGCTCGTCGGCACGCTCGAACTCCTCCCGGCCGACGTCCGCGATCGGGTCGTCGGCTGCGTCATCACGAAGTTCCGCGGGGATCGATCGATCCTCGACCCCGGCCTCGAACGCTTCGAGGATCGCACGGGCGTGCCGGTTTTAGGCGTCCTTCCGTACGACGATCCCGGCCTCCCCGAGGAGGACAGCGTCGCCCTTCCGGATCCCGAATCGGCGGCGACGATCGGCGACGACGACGGCGTCCCCGAGGCTCGATCCGTCACGATCGCCGTCCCGCGGTTCCCCCGTGCTTCGAACGTCACCGACGTCGAGCCGCTCGCCGGAACGCCCGGCGTTCGCGTCCGATTCGCTCCGCTGGACACGTCGATTCGGGCCGACGCCGTCGTCCTCACCGGCACGAAAAACACCGTCGACGACGCGATCGCCGCCCGGGACGCCGGCCTCTACAAGGAGATTCGAGCCTTCGAGGGGCCGATCGTCGGGCTCTGTGGCGGTTATCAACTACTGGGCGAACGGCTGCGGAACGCCTCCGTGGAGGGAACTGGAGATCTCAAAACGGTCGACGGGATCGGAGTACTGCCGATCGAAACCCGATTTAGCCCCGATAAAACCGTCGAAGCGGTCGAACGGACGCTCCACGGCTGCGGCCCGCTCTCCGGCGCGTCGGGTCGCGTCTCCGGCTACGAGATTCACATGGGCGACAGCGAGCTCCTCGCTGACCTCGATCGGCCGTTCGACGGCGACGGTGCCGCCAGGGACGACGTACTCGGCACGTACCTCCACGGACTCTTCGAGAATCGGATCGCTCGCGAGGCCTTCGTCGATCGGATCTACGAACTCGTCGGGCGCGCTCGACCCGAAACTGAGGGGGAACTGGAATCACCGTACGATCGGGCCGCCGAACTCGTCTCCGGGATCGATCTCGATCCGCTGGGGTTCGACTGTCACCGGAAATAATTTACGGTACCTCGCCGACAGCGACGTAGAACGGAACGGTCTCCTCTCGTCGGTACTCCCCCGCTCGAACCTGCTGTACCGTCTCCCGGCCCATCTCGCGCCACGCCGCTCGGAGGGCGTCGAGATCCTCTTCGGTTCCGGCCATCGTCTCCCGCCGGTCACGCAACCCCGCCCCGCTCGCTTTCCGGCTCACCGCTTCGAGATCCGACTCGCTGTACGGCGACTCGACGACGAGCGTCTGATCGTATCGCCGAACCGTCACGTTCGACAGGTCGGCGCTCCGGAGCACCGTCGCCGTTTCGGCCCCCAGCGACACGTCGGTCTCGACGCCGTCGAGATACCGATCCCGCGCCCGCCGGGCCAGCTCGCTCTCGCTCTCGACGGTCGAGTCGACGGTGACGGCGCTGTTATCGGGCTCGATGCAGGCGACGCGGTCGCGGGCGACGCGGGCGAACTCCCGAACCGCGCGCTCTGGATCGGGGAGGTTGATCAAAAGCGCCTGACAGACCACGAGATCGACGCTCCCGTCGGCGAACGGAAGTCGGTGAGCGTCGGCTCGAACTCTCGGCCCGTCGACCTCGGCCAGCAGTCGCTCGTCCCGATCACAGCCGATCACCTCGCCGGGACACTCCTCGCGCAGCACCCGCGTTAGCGCTCCCTCACCACAGCCGACGTCGAGAACGCGCTCACAGTCGTCGAGGCGAAGCTCCGAGAGGGCGGCCCGGCTGTCGGTCCACATCCCTCGACGCGTTTCTCGCAAGTAGTCGGCGTCGAACTGCCGCATTGGCCGTCGTTCGGGACTGGCGAATAAAAATTCGATGGAGTTCCCCACCGATGTCGTTCGGTAGCGCGGTAGTACGGAACGCTCATTCGAACCCAGCGATATCGACGATGGATCGGTCAGTCGGCCGACGGGTGGCGAACGCGGGTGATGGTCACCGCATAGCCGGCCCGACAGCCGGGACACTCCGCATACCGATCCGTCGTATCGACGCGGATCGACCGGCCACAATCGCAGGTGATCGTACAGTTCATATCTCTCGGGAGGTGGACGTCCGTGTAGTTATGCCTCCCTTACCGCTCGGTAGCACTACACCCATATCGGTCCAGTCTCGCGACGCTACTCGTGCAGTTCGCGAACCCGCTCGACGTTCCAGGCGAACGACTTGCCGTCCTCCGTCGGCGTCTCCAACACGAACGGAACGTCCTCGACCGCGTCGTGGTTGATGAACGCGCTCATGCCCTCCTCTCCGATCAGCCCCTCGCCGATGTGGGCGTGTTCGTCCTTGTTCGTCCCGCACTCGTGTTTCGAGTCGTTGAGGTGGACGTATTCGAGGTGCTCTACTCCGACGACCTCATCGAAGGCGTCGAACGTCTCGTCGACGCCTTCGGGTGTCGAGAGATCGTAGCCTGCAGCGAACATGTGCGCGGTGTCGAGACAGACGTCGAGATCGAGATCGCACCGATCGAACACGCCTGCAAGCTCCTCGAAGGAGCCGCCCAGTTTTGTTCC
>CAYQWI010000148.1:0-5115 GCA_964421165.1 uncultured Natronomonas sp. | reverse complement strand
GATCTGGTTGGCCAGAACGGAGTTGGTCCCCGTGGCGATGTTCGCGAATGGGCCGCCGTGGACGAACGCCGGCGTCCCCTCGATGGTCTGGACGAGGTTCGGTCGGAGGGCGTCCTTCAACAGAGCCGTCACGGCGTCGACGGCGTCGAGGTCGGAGACGGTGATCGGATTTCCGTCGGGATCGTACGCAACGATGATCCGGCTCACGCGACGGCGGAGATCCGCGATGTCGGTCGACAGACACAGCACAGCCATGAGCTCCGACGCCGCGGTGATGATAAACGAGTCTTCACGCGGTGGCCCGTTGGCGCGGCCGCCCAGCCCGATGACGGTGTTTCGGAGCGCCCGGTCGTTCACGTCCAGCGTTCGCCCCCAGGCGACGCTGTCGGGTTCGATATCGAGGTCGTTCCCGTGCGTCCGAGTGGCGTCGATCATCGCGGCGATGAGATTGTGTGCGGCCGCGACGGCGTGAATGTCGCCGGTGAAGTGGAGATTGATCTCCTCCATCGGAAGTACCTGACTGTAGCCGCCTCCGGCCGCCCCGCCCTTCATTCCGAAAACGGGACCCTGTGAGGGCTCCCTGATGGCGACGGCGTTCGACTCGCCGAGCCGATCGAGCGCCTGTCCGAGGCCGACCGTCGTGACGGTCTTGCCCGCGCCGCGGTTGGTCGGCGTCATCGCCGTCACGAGCACGACGTTCCCGTCGGCCGGTCGGTCGAGTGTGCGGCGAATTCCCTCCCACGTCAGCTTCGCGACCTCGTTGCCCCGCCGTTCGAGGTCGTCGTCGAAGCCCAGCGTCTCGCCGACGCGTTCGATCGGGCGGCGACTCGCGTTTCGGGCGATTTCGATGTCCGGCGGGATCGGATCGGCGTCGTTCGGATCGTTGGAGCTCATAACGATACCCGACCATTCGACCGGGCGAACGTAATATCCGGCGGTCGTTCCAACCGCGGGGATCACTCCGTGCTCTTGAGACTGTGGACGGGGTCGAGTCGATCCGTGATCGTCGCGGTCGGTTCGAGCGCCTCGGCGATCGCCTCGGCAGGTTTGTACGCCATCGGCGCTTCGTCTCGCACCCCGTCGACGACCGATTCGGAGTAGACACCGTCCATCGACGCCTCGAACTGTTCGATCGAGATCGTCTCGAACGCCTCGCGTCGGCTCATCCGCCGTCCAGCACCGTGGGGGGCGCTCCGGTTGTACTCGTCGTTCCCTCGCCCCTCCGCGAGGATCGATCCCTCGGCCATGTTGAGCGGCACGACGATCCGCTGGCCCTCCCGTGCGGGGGTCGCGCCCTTTCGGATCGTTACATCGCGGAAGTCGATGTAGTTGTGGATCGACTGGAACGAATCGGTCGGCGCGACACCGAGGGCGTCACAGATCGCCTCACCGATGAGCGTCCGGTTCCAGCGGGCGTACTGCTGGGCGAACAGCATATCGACGTAGTAGCCGTGGGCTTCTCTCCTCTCCAGATAATCGAGGGCGTCGGCTCGATCCGAAATCGCTGCTTTCGGCCGCGAGAGCCGATCGAAGACGCGCTCGATCTCGCTCCCGTCGAACGCGTCCCGGATCGCCTCCTTTCTGAGGTGTGATTCGCCCATCCCGCCGGTGACCCAGGCGTGGAGTTCGCGATCGCTGACCGCCTCGGGATCGAACTTGAAAAACTCGACGTACTCCTCGGGGATCGATTCGCGGATCGCGTCCGCCGATCGGTAGTCGCTGGCTCGGGTTTGCCAGTACTCCGCGACGGACGTACCGAGATACCGGGAGCCGCTGTGGATGACGAGCCAGTAGGTGCCGGAGTCTCGGGCACGTGCGAACTCGATGAAGTGGTTGCCGCCGCCGAGCGTTCCGGCGCTCTGTATGATGTAGCTCGTTCCCTGTCTTTGGTCCGCGAGAACGCGGTCGCAAAGTCCCTTGAAGTACTCCCCATCGTAGCCATCGAATTCAAATTCGCCGGGGTCGATTCGCTCACCGAACCGGTCGGCGTAGGCGGCGTCGAACCGCTCGAAGACCGCGTTCGCCCGCTCGAAGGGGAACTCGTCGACGAGGTGGGGCGCGTCGTCGTACGTGTGGACTGATCGCCCCATCGGGACGGTTTCTCGGACGATCCGCTCGCGTTCCCCGTCGGCCAGCGGGAGCGTCTCCCCGAGTTCGAACGCCGCCATGCCGCAACCGACGATGTTGGGGACGATCCGCTCGCCGAGCTCCATCGTGAAGCCGACCGGCGCACCGGCCCCGACGTGCGCGTCGGGCATCATCCGGATCGGGTTCGTGAACGCCGGATGCTCGACGAGCCGATCGAGTTGCTCGAGGACGTTCGGCTCGACGAGCGTCTCGTCGTCGGTCAGAAGGCGTGCCGTCGTGTGCGTGCCCGTGCGTTCGATCACTACCGCCTGTTGTGGAGACGAGCGGTTAAGCGATTCGACGGCCGACGGCTAGCTCATCGCGATGTAGGTGTGGGTACTCTCGACGCCGTCCAGCGTCTGGATCGCGTCGGCTGCGATGTCTTTGACCTCGGCCGGGGAGTCGACCTCGAGTTTCGCGATGATATCGACGTCGCCCGCGACGATATGTGCGGAGACGACTCCGTCGATCGCTTCGATATCGTCCCGTAATCGACCGGCCTCCCCCGTGTACGCTTTTATCATGACGTAAGCGACGACCATGCTCAGGCACCCCCCCGTGCGATCCCGGGTTCGGACTCGCCGACGATTATCTGTTCGACCTCGCGCAGGACGCTGAAATCGACGATCGCGACGACTCGATCGCCGACTTCGAGAGAGGCGTCGGCGTCGGGTAACTGGAGGTTGCTGTCCGATTTGCCGAACGCCAGTACCCGCGCGTCAGCCGGGAGTTCCAACTCCGAAAGCGAGTATCCTTGCATCGGGGAATCGGGCGTCACGACGAGTTCGACGAGCTGGAGGTTGTGTGCGATATCCGCGACGGCTCGGACGCTCCCGCCGACGAGCGCGTTCTTCGCGGCGATCGCGCCGAGGCGTTCGGGGTAGACGACTTCGTCGACGTCGCTCGCATACTTGCGGATGATATATTCGTGGCCGTCGTTATCGACGCGAAGGACTGTTCGACAATCGTGATGTTTACCGATCATACAGGCGATGAAGTTTACGACGATATCGCCGGACAGCGCAGCAATCCCGTCGACGTCGTCCAGGTTCTGTGCGAGAAGCGTCGCCTCATCGCTCCCGTCGCCTTCGACGACTTCGAAGCCCTCGTTGCGGAGACGCTCGGCCTTCGTCGCGTCGGGTTCGATAATCGTTATGCTGTGTTTTTCTTCCTGAAGGACGCGCGCAGTTCGCATTCCGACTCTGCCGGCACCAATGATAACAAATCTCATGACATAGTGTAGGGCGACAGGGACCAATAATGTTACTCACCCACACGGAGTCGAAATGGAATCCCGACGAAAACCGCGTGCAGATGGAGTCACGACTGAAATAGTAGAATACAGAATAAAGTAAAAACATGTAAGAAAATCCCCTAGAAGGGCTAGATAACGCATACCTATACCGTAGTAAGACACAAACAGTTTATGTACTACTTCGCTATGGAAAACTAACTTTGTCTGCTACCGACGAACCCGACGACCGCCAATCGATCAGAGATCGCATGCTCTCCGATCGGATCGTCCGATCGATCGACGCCGCCGGCCACGCAGTGTTTATCACCGATCCGCAGGGTCGCATCGAATACGTCAACCCGGCGTTCGAGAGCGTCACCGGGTACAGCGAAACGGACGCGATCGGGACGAATCCGCGGATCCTCAAATCCGGGGAAATGTCCGACTCCTACTACAAAACGCTCTGGGAGACGATCCGCTCGGGAGAGATCTGGTCGAAGCCGATCATCAACCGACGGAAGTCGGGGGAACTGTACCACGCCGACGAGACGATCGCACCCATTATGGACGATTCGGGGGATATCGAGGGGTACGTCGCCATCCAGACGGACATCTCCGAGCGGGTCGAAGCGCGCGAGGAACTCGAACTGTTCAAACGGATCGTCCAGCGCGTCGAAGACCCCATCATGATTCAAGATTCTGCGGGGGAGTTCGAACTCGCGAACGACGCACTCGGCGAGTACGCCGGTGTATCGACGGACGACCTCATCGGAACCGACGAGTTCGCGTTCATGGACTCGGCGGCCGCCGAGAAGATCGCCAAACGAAAACGGCACGTCATGGAGACTGAACGGCCGACGACCTACGAGGTGACGGCGGAGTTTTCCGACGACCGAGAGCGTTCGTTCGTTACGACCCGCTATCCGAAACACGACGAAACGGGGACCGTCGACGGAACGATCGCGATCTGTCGCGACGTGACAGAACAGCTAGAACGCGAGCGGCAGCTACGGATACTGGTCCGCATACTCAGACACAACATCAACAACAAGATGTCGATCATTCTCGGAAACGCCGAGCTGCTCCGGGACCAACTCGCCGACGACAAACAGGGAGTGCCCGAAAGCATCATCTCGGCCGGGGAGGAACTCGTCGAGTTGGCCGAAACGAAACGGCGGATCGTCAAACTACTCACCGATCCGCCGGAACCCACCGCTATCCGTCTCAACTCGACACTGGAGCGGATCGCCGCAGAAACCCGACAGCGGTTTCCCGAGAGCACCGTGACCGTGCAGTGTCCGAGCGAGTTCATCGTCAAAGCCGTTCCACAGCTCGAAGACGCCATCAAAGAGCTGATCGAGAACGCGATCGTCCACGCGGAGCGGTCCGACCCGACCGTCGAGATAACGGGCGGGCGGGCGGACGGAAACGTCCGTCTCACGATCGCCGATAACGGCCCCGGGATCCCGGAGATCGAACGGAAAGTGCTGTCGCCGAAGACCGAGATCTCACAGACAGTCCACGGCCGCGGACTCGGATTGCGGTTCGCGGATCACGTCCTGAAGGCGTCGAACGGCTGTCTCGAGTTCGCCGAGCGCGACGATGGAACGGCCATCGGACTCATCTTTCACTCTATTCCGAGAGACGCCGAGCCGTCGTCGTAATCGTTCGGGAAAGACTTTTCGCCGCGAAGAGTTATTTGGTACCATGGTACACGCATTTATCATGGTGAAGGCCGCCACGGGCCACGGGGA
>CAYQWI010000147.1:0-5192 GCA_964421165.1 uncultured Natronomonas sp. | reverse complement strand
CGGTCGCTCACACAGTACATTATGTGATAGATTAGCGTAAACGTTGGGATTACAAACAGCCTATGTCACGTGGTTTGAGGCATATCATGTCGACTTCATCCACACCCCCTGAAGGAGTGGGCTTTTGCCTCGCTACCGCTGTAAATCGGAAAATTATTCGGCGCGCGACGGCCGCGACGATAGCACAAAGACGTTACTCCGTCCGCAACAACAGCGCGAACAGGACGGCCAACAGCACGCTCACCGCAGCGATCGCCGGAAAGGCGGCGACGACACCCCACTGTGTCGCGAGAATGCCGAACAACGCCGGGCCGCTTGCGCTACCCAGTGCCGACGCGGTCTGTGTGATACCGAACAGGCTTCCGCTGTAGGAGGCGTTCGCCTGTTCGGAGATGAGCGCGTTCTTTACGGGATAGCTGGCGTACATCGCCATCCCGATAAGAGCGAACCAGACGGAGAGGATCGCGATCAGGATCTCGAACGGGACAGTTTCCAAAATCTGTGTGACGAGCAACGTCATACCGACGAGGACGGCGGTTCCGGTGGCAGCGACGATACCGAGCGATTCTCGATTGAATCGGTCGGCGAGCGATCCCGCCCAAAGCGACGAGACGCTTCCCCCGAGCAGCAGCGCGAAAAAGGTTACATTTCCGATAGAAACGGACGCGCCAGTCTGTTCGGTGATGTACGCGGTCGTAAACGTCTGGATCGCGCGGTGTTGGAGTGAGAGGATCATCGTCACGAAAAACAAGATTACGATACCCCGCGTGATCGGAACGTCGAAGAGGTTTTTTATCGACACAAGTGCGTCCCGAACGCGGGGACGCGTTGAGCCGGTCAGGCGGTTGCGATCGGGAGCGTCATCGTCCGTATCATCGCCCTTCGAGTCCGAAAAGAGGTAAATGAGAACGACAGTCATGGTGAATCCCAAGACGACTGCGGCGACGAGCGCGATTCGCCACCCCGCTACCGCGGCTACCCCGCCGACGACGACGGGGGCAGAGAGCGTCCCCAACACGCCACCGAAACCGAACACGCCCATCGCTTTCCCCTCGGTCCGACCCGTTTCGACGTCGCTAATCATCGACATCCCCGTCGGATGGAACGTGCTGCCACCGATCCCGGCGATCGCCTGTGCGAGTAACAGCATCCAGTAGCTGGTCGCGAGACTGGCCAACAGTATCCCGGCAGACATTCCGAAAAGCCCCGCGATTAGAAGCCGCTTTTTGCCGATCCAGTCGGCGAGTATCCCGGCCGGAAGCTGAAAGATGGAGTACATGACGAAAAAGATCGTAAGTAAGAATCCGGCCTGCCCGTAGGTGATGTCGAGCTCGGTGACCAAAAGCGGAATAATCGGCGGGATGACGATGGCGAAGAACTCGTTAACGCCGTGACCGACGGTGATAGGGCCGACGATTCGGGGACGGGAGACCTCCATCGTTCGGCGAAGTGCGTCCAACATAGTGACAATCGAGACGGAGTCTCCTCTTATCGAGGGTATCTGAGGCTCGGTTGATTACCATTTCGATCGGGCGAAACGAGCGTGGGACAGTTCCAAGCGGTCTAACCGACGGAAAGTCTCTCGAAGAGACCGCCATCGTCTTCACGGCCGATCGAGACGCCAGCCGTCAATTCGATCGTTTCGAGGAGTGCATCGTGGGCGGTCGCGTCGGGATCGGTCGCCGGATCGGACGCCTCGAACGTCGGGACGGCCACGTCGGCGTCGGGGTGGTCCGTCGTCCGCGTGACGATCGTCACGGACGGATCGACGCCTAAATCCGTGAGTCTATCGACGGTTCTCGGTACCGCGGCCTCCGCTCGCGGACCGTCACAGACGACGGCGACCGTTCGGGCCGCGTTGGCGGCCGCGATGGCTTGATTAGCCGCGATCGGCGGCGTGTCGGTGAGGACGAACTCGAAGTGACGCGTCGCTTCGTCGACTCGATCCTCGAATCGCTCGGCTGCGTCGGGCGTTTTCGCGCGGGCGAGTCGCTCGAACGGGGCGTGCGCCGGACAGACCGCGAGCCGTCCCGCGCCGTCGATCGTGCGGTCGATAACTCCCGATTCGAGCGGTTTCTCGTTCAGACACAGCCGTGTCATATCGGGGTCGATACGGCCGGGCGTTCGATCGGACAGCCCTTGCGTTCCGTACGCGGCATCGAGAACGATCGTGTCTCGTCCCTCGCGAGCCAGAAGCTTCGCACATTCGAGCGTCAATCGCGTCGTACCCGCGCCGCCGGCCGCTCCGACGAACGCGATCGTCTCGGACATACGTACCGTTGCTATCCTTTCGAATAAAAACACCAACTCGGATTCACGAACGGAAATCGACGTGGGAGTCGATTAACGGTGTCGGGGACGTCGCGGTATCAAGTGGCTCGTTGCAGCGGTAAGTCACTCGAGTCGTTCCGCGATCTCCTCCGCGATTTCTTCGGTGTTTTCACCCGAGGACGCTCCGGCCATGGCACTGTGGATCGTCCCGCCACCGTCGCCGTCGAACCGCGGGACGATATGAACGTGGAGGTGGGGAACCTCCTGACCGGCCTCGGGACCGTCGTTGATGCCGATCGTCGTCGCGTCAGCTCCGACGGCGTCTTCGATCGGGCCCGAAAGCGCGTGAACCGCCTCGAAGACGGCGGCGGAGAGTTCGGACGGCGTCTCGCGTAGTCGCGCATACGGTTCCTTCGGGACGACGAGCGTGTGGCCCGGTGCGAGCGGATTCGCGTCGAGGAATGCGATCACGTCGTCGGTTTCGTAGACGATATCGGCTGGGATGTCACCGTCGATGATTCGTTCGAAGATCGTTCGCTCCGACATAGTCGATGTATCGGATGCCATTCGTATGAAGATTGACCCTCCAGCTGAGGTTCGACAGAGAATCCAAGCGGCGTTCAGCGTTGAGTCTACGCGGAGTTCGACTCTGAGCCCCCGAAGGCTTAACACACCGGGCAGCGTGGTGAAAGTGAAATGGCGGACGACGATATGCTCTCGTGGGACGAGTCCGTGTTTCGCAACGAGCACGTCCTCGAACTCGATTACCTGCCGGAGGCGTTTTTACACCGCGACGAGCAGATGGAGACGCTGAAATACGCCCTCCGACCGGCGGTTCGGGGATCACGACCACTCAACGTGATGGCGCGAGGGCCACCCGGAACGGGGAAAACGACGGCGGTACAGAAACTGTTCGACGAGCTGACGAGCGTGAGCGATGTCGAAGTCGTCCGGGTGAACTGCCAGGTCGACTCGACCCGTTATGCCGTCTTCTCGCGGCTGTTCGAGGGGCTTTTCGAGTACGAACCGCCAACGTCCGGGATCTCGTTCAAGAAGCTGTTCGGACAGATCACCGATCGGTTGGTCGAAGAGGATGAAGTGTTGATCGTCGCGTTGGACGACGTGAACTACCTCTTTTATGAAAATGAGGCCTCCGAGACGCTGTATTCGCTGTTGCGCGCCCACGAGGCGCACTCCGGAGCGAAGATCGGTGTGATCGTCATCTCTTCGGATCTCGATCTGGATGTCATCGATGAACTCGATAGCCGGGTGCAATCGGTTTTCCGACCCGAAGACGTGTATTTTTCCGCCTACGGCGAACGCGAAATCGTCGATATCCTCACAGAACGCGTGGAGAAAGCGTTTCGAGACGACGCCGTCGGGCCGCGGGTTCTCGATCGAGTCGCGAGCTACACCGCTGACAGCGGCGGAGATCTTCGAGTCGGAATCGACCTCCTCCGACGGGCCGGGATGAACGCAGAGCGACGGGGGTCGATGACCGTCAGCGTCGGAGATGTCGACGATGCCTACGAGAAAGCCAAATACATTCACTTATCGCGACATCTTCGGGGGCTCTCCGAATCCGAAGCGGCGCTGGTCCGCGTTCTCGCCGATCACGACGGCAAGCAAGCCGGAGATGTATACGAAGTGTTCAACGATCAGACCGACCTCGGATACACCCGATACTCCGAGATCGTCAACAAGCTCGAACAGTTGGGGCTCATCGAGACGGAGTATACGAGCGTCGACGGACGAGGACGCTCGCGCGCTATTTCGCTGTCGTACGACGCCGACGCGATCGTGGATCGTCTGGATGATCCATCATCGCTTGGGTGATCGATCCGGAGAGCGATACTGATAGGAATTATCGTCGGAGTTCAGAGGGTTCCCTCGGATAGATCGAGAGACGGTGTCGAAAGACGGGATTCGAATGCTTCGGTTGGCTACGATACTCCCTATGAATCGCTATCGTTCGTCGGGGTCACCCATCCACTGTTCGGGGACCTGAATGACGTAGCGGCCGTTTTCCTGAAGTGCGATAATATACTCCTCGCGGTCGTATAGCTCCATTAAATTGAGTTCGTACTGTCCGGGTTCGAGAACTTTGATCGATTCGAACTGATCGTTCAACTGCTCGCGAAGATCGGCGAGATCCGGGTCCTCCCCAGTCGGTTCACTCACGATCGTCCCGTCGGAAGCGGTAGTAGGTTCGTTCTCGGTATCGGGGTCGCTTTCGGGAGCAGGTTCGGTAGTGTGTCCGGAAGCCGCTTTGTCAGTCCCGTCGGGACCCTCGACACGCTCGTCGAGTTCATCGGGATAGACGACATCCGTTCTGGCGCTCGCCTGTGCGACATCTTCATTATATCCATCGTTCTCCCGGGTTCGTCGGCGGGCGTCGGCATCGATTATATCGTCGTCGGTGTCGGTTGAGAGGTCGTTTCCACTCGAAGGGGAGGGCTTTGAATCGTCGTTTCCATCGGAAGTGGGAGGATTCCGGGACTGGTCGGCAAAAGAGCGTGACTGTGGAGACGAATCAAGATCGGGACTGGAACGATCGCTGTTCCAGTCGCCCGGCCATTCGGCGTCGGGGTCCGGTTCAGCCGGAGGGTTCCGCGAGTCCGAAGCAACGAAATCACGCACTTTCGTGGTCGCTCGTCCGACGGTTTCGGCGACTGACGAAGCGTTCGATCCCGGTCGCTCTGGGGGGTCGGTAGTCTCCGGCGACTCAGACGGATCGGAAGTCGTCGGCGACTCAAGCGAATCGGAAGTTCGATCCGTGGAGGTTGGTCCGGTTGGGTTTGACGTTTCCGTTCCGACTGAATCAGACGTTTCCCCGGCGGCGGATTCGTCTACCGTGCCCGCCGGTCGAAACTGAAATTTGTTACCGCCGCAGTCGGGACACCCCGAAAGCATCTCTTTGG
>CAYQWI010000146.1:3674-5203 GCA_964421165.1 uncultured Natronomonas sp. | reverse complement strand
TTCCCCCGCGACGCCGCTGTCGGAGATCACAGGCAGCAGATTATATTCCTGTCCCTGTCCCTTCCTCACGACATTGATGTCGAAGACGAAGCTGAGTGTTTCTCCGGCGACGACGTCGAACGGTTTGACGATCTGGAGCCTGCCGCTCGGAACCATGACGTCTACACGCTCGCCTTCAACGATGCCCTCGACGTCGGCGGCGTAGAGTTCGATCTTGGTGTATCGACCTTCCTCGAGATCGCCTTCGAAGACATCGACGGCTTTGTCACCGACGACCTGTGTCAGGTCGACCGTCGCATTATCGAGGTCGATGGTGTGGAAGCCACGCTGATCGTCGTCAGCCGTCCTCTCATCTTCGCCCCCGGCTCCGGGTTCGTCCTCGGTTTCGCTTTCTACGTCCTGGGATCCGTCTTCTTCAGGCTCGTTGTCTCCGGACTCGTTTTCTCTATCAGGCTCGTTGTCTCCGGGCTCGTTTTCTCTATCAGGCTCGTTGTCTCCGGGCTCGCTCTCTCCATCAGGCTCGTCATCCTCGGTCTCCGACTCTGTCTCGGTGTCGTCTGTTTCTTCCCCGGATTCCTCGGCGTCTTCAGAGAAGATGCGGGCTCGATCGAACGAAACGTTGAGTTCGTCGAAATCATCGATCGCCACCGGCTGGTCGCTGATCAGCAGTCGGAACGTGCCGGCGGTCGAGGATCCACTGTCGGCGTCATCTGAAGAAGAGCCGCCATCAGCGGGATCGCTCCCTGTCGTCTCTCCCGAGCACCCGGCCAGCATCACCGCGCCCGTACCTGCGCCGACTGCGAGGATGCGTCGTCGGAAATACCCGGTCGTCTCCGGCTCGCTCGATCGGTCCTGTCCATGAGGTCGGTCTGAGCTCATTGTGTGCGGTTCTATCTCCGGTAGCTGCATATAATCGGGCGGTACTGTCCCCGGATTCACTCGAATTAAACCGAATTGTTTCCCGCTGCAGTCGGGTGGTTATGCTGATATTAGATTTAGGAGGGGTACTGAAAATCGAGCGTCGCTCCGGGGATATCCACCGACCAGTAGGCGAGAACGCCTCACCCGGGAGGAGCCGCCGAAATCGGCGAGTAGTTAGGTGATTCACTGGAAGCTCAAAAAGACATACTTCATTTCGAATCGCCGCAAAGACTTCCGAAAAGGACCACCTCCACGGCCTTGCGGCCGTGACGTCCGCTTCGTACTCCCCGTGGACAGGTGGTGTTTATAAATGCGGCCGACTGATTCAATGCCCCTTATATTCCTATTACCATTAATATTTATGCGAGGACCTACGATTTCTGTGTATGCCCCACGGCCAAGACCTCGAAGGCGAAAACAGTCCGGAATCGGTCTCCGAATACGAGTGCATGCAGTGTGGAAAACTCATCGAAGCGAAGACACACCCCGGCACCTGTGAGTGTGGCGGCGACTTTCAGAACCGAGCGAAGTCGCTCGAATAGCCCGGTCGATCTTCTCGATGTCCCGTCCGGCGTCTCCAGTACCGTCTGCTGTGCAATCGACTGCGA
>CAYQWI010000146.1:0-3664 GCA_964421165.1 uncultured Natronomonas sp. | reverse complement strand
TTCGCCCCGAACGAGGGCGTATGCAATGGCAAACCGATTGGGGATTGCGGTTCCGCATGGGTTTTACCATGTTCTTGCTGTTCGCCCTCTATCTGATCTTCATCGGCATCCTCACGCTGTATTTCGGGAACTTGCTGTTCGCCGCGGTCATGCTCGGCGCGTTCTCGATCGTTCAGTTCTTTTTCAGCGATAAGCTCGCGCTCCGTTCGATGGGTGCGCGGACCGTCAGCGAGGAGGAGTACCCGAAGCTACACGCACAGATCGGCCGGCTCTCCCAGCAGGCTGACCTGCCGAAACCGACCGTCGCAGTCGCCGACAACCGGACGCCGAACGCGTTCGCCACCGGTCGATCGCCGTCGAACGCGGCGGTCTGCGTGACGACGGGGATCTTACAGACGCTCGACGACGACGAGCTCGAAGGCGTGTTAGCCCACGAGCTCGCCCACATCAAAAACCGCGACGTGGCCGTGATGACGATCGCCTCCTTCCTCTCGACGATCGCGTTTCTCATCGTCAGGTGGGGATGGCTCTTCGGCGGCCGCGGCCGGAATCAGGCCCCGCTCATCGTCGCGATCGTCGTCTCGCTTCTCGTGTGGGTGATTTCGTTTCTGCTCATCCGCGCGCTCAGCAGATATCGCGAGTACAGCGCCGACCGCGGCGCGGCGATGATCACCGGCAATCCGTCGGCGCTCGCGACGGCCCTCATGAAGATCTCCGGGCGGATGGACCAGATCCCCGAGAAGGATCTCCGCGAGCAAGCAGAAATGAACGCGTTCTTTATTATCCCGATCACGCGGGGATTCATCGGCAAAATCGCCTCGACACACCCGCCGACGGAGACGCGTATCGAGAAGCTCCGCGAACTCGAACGCGAGATGGAGCGTTAACCCTCCCCGTTGTTGTGGTCGACGAGCAGGTCGACGAGTTCGACCAAAATCGCGACGACGAGCGGACCGGCGATGATTCCGATGACACCGACGGTGAGCACGCCGCCGACGAAGCCAACGAAATACAGGCTCGCGGGGAGCTTTGCCCGACGCGACGCCATTCGCGGTCGGATCAGAATGTCCGGGAGGAGCCCGATTAACAGCGGCCCGAGAATAACGATCCCGATGGCACGCCCCGGCATCCCGATGAGAATATCATACCCCGCCAACGTCATGGCGAGCACCCCGGGACCGACGATCGGGAAAAACTGCAGAATCGACGCGATCACTGCGAGGACGAAGATATCCGAGTAGCCGAGCAGATAAAAGACGATGATGGCGATCGGGAACGTGACGACCGCCGTCGCTGCCTGAATGACGTAGAGGGCGTACAGCGTCCCTGAGATCCGTTCGTGTAACGCTTCGAGGATATCGTGGTATTCCCTCGGGGTGACCTCGCGA
The DNA here is from genome assembly GCA_964421165.1 of uncultured Natronomonas sp. Classification (GTDB taxonomy): domain Archaea; phylum Halobacteriota; class Halobacteria; order Halobacteriales; family Haloarculaceae; genus Natronomonas. The sequence continues at coordinate 2,276 of CAYQWI010000146.1, read as the reverse complement.
GCCGCTCTCCCGACCGCCTGTGGCCGCAACAACAGCCCATAGAGGATGAGGACGAACATCGCGAACTGCAGAACGATGAAGATCGCATCGGCCGCGAGGGAGATGGCGAGCGAGCGGAGGAGGTTGTTAGCCGAAGTGACGAGCGCGGCGATATCGATTTCGACGACGAACCCGAGGAGTTCGACCGGCAACTCGTCCGGGAGGTTGCCGAGAAGCTCCATGATCGACCCGCGTCGTTCGAACACCGTGAGCGCGATCGGAGCGAGAAGGAGCGTGACTGCGAGGAACGCTGCCGTGGTAACCAGCGCGCTCGCCACTCGTCGCGAGAGGCCGCGGTCGACGAGTCGCTGCCGCAACGGGTAGAGTACGTAGGCCACGGTGATCGCGAAAAAGACGACTTCGACGACTTCCCAGAGGACGGCCGCCGCCAACAGCCCGGCAACTGCCAACAGTCCGCCGAGGACGTATCGGCGGCGTCGAAACGAGTACATACCCCCGCTTCAAACCCGGACGGGAAAACCGTTTCCGCGACCGCGGCCGATCGGGACGCTTACGTATCACCGAGTGTGACCACTACGTAATGAGACGACGAACCTTCGTTTCGGTCGCCGGAGGCGGGCTCGTTTCGCTTTCAGGCTGTACAAGCGACATAATAGGCGATTCGACAGTCACGATCGCGACGTACGACTCGTTCGTCGACGGCGAGGATCCGGTCGGACCGTGGCTGAAAGAGGAGTTCGAAGCCGAATACGACGCGACCGTCGAGTTCCGAACGCCGAGTGCGGGGATCAACCAGTATATTCAGCGCGCCCAACAGGACGCCGACATCGACGTCGACCTGTTCGTCGGGCTCAACGTCGACGAACTCATCCGAGTCGACGAACAGCTCGATTCGCCGCTTTTTGACTCCCTCGACGGAGGCCTCGAACGTTCCGATCGGGTCAGAGACGAACTCCGGTTCGATCCCGATGGCCGTGCCGTCCCGTACGATACCGGATATATCAGCCTCGTCTACGACGAGGACGAGGTCGAACCGGAGACGTTCGAGGACCTCACTGATCCCGAAAACCAGGGCGAACTTATCGTGCAGAACGCTCAACAGTCCGATCCGGGAACGGCTTTCTTGCTGTGGACGATCCACGAGTTCGGTCCCGACGGGTATCTCGACTACTGGGCGGAGCTGGAAGACAACGACGTTCGGGTGCTCGGCTCGTGGAACGACGCCTACAACGCCTACCTCAACGAGGAGGCCGACATGGTCGTCTCCTACTCCACAGATCAGGTGTTCAACGGCGACGTGCCGCGCCACCAGATCGGCTTTTTGAACGATCAGGGATACGCCCAACCGGAGGGGATGGCCCGATTTGCGGACGCGCCGAACCCGGACGGAGCGCAGGATCTCATGGAGTTCATGCTCCGTCCCGACGTGCAGGGTGTCATCGCCGAGAAGAACGTCCAGTTCCCCGCGGTCGACGACGCGGAACTCGACGAGGAGTTCGACGAGTTGGCGCACGTTCCGCCGGAACCGGTCACGTTCGGGTACGACGATCTCGCCGGGAACCTCGACGGATGGATTGAAGACTGGGCCCAACAGATCGTTCAGTAGATGGTAAACTGGCTTCGGCGTTCGGAGATCCCGCTCGTCGTGGCCGGGTTCGTTACGGCTGCGCTACTCGTCGGTATGCTGTATTACCCGGTCGCGAGCGTGTTCGCCGAAGCCGTCTTCGTCGACGGCCGGCCGTCTCTCGATCCGATCAGGTCGATCATCACGGATCCGTTTTACTGGAGTCTGTTCCGATTTACCGCCTATCAAGCCCTCCTGTCGACGCTCGCGAGTCTCGCGTTGGGCCTCCCGGGCGCATATCTGCTCGCCCGGTACGAGTTCTCGGGACGCCGGACGATCCGATCGCTGACGCTCGTTCCGTTCGTGCTCCCGTCGATCATGGTCGCGGTCGGCTTCGCCGCGATGTTCGGGCGAGACGGGCCGCTCAACCGGTCCCTCGACGCGCTCGGGCTACCGACCGTCGAACTGATGTTCACGCTTTCGATTATCGTCCTCGCACACGCATTTTATAACGCCCCACTCGTCGTTCGGGTCGTCGCGGCCGCCTGGGAGAACGTCGACGCTCGAACCGTCGAAACCGCAAGGAGTCTCGGTGCGTCACCGAATCGAGCGTTCTTCGACGTGGTCGTCCCGCAGCTGCTTCCAGCGGTGTTGACCAGCGCGCTGTTGGTGTTTATTTTCACGTTCATGTCGTTCCCGATCGTGTTGGCGC
>CAYQWI010000145.1:0-5279 GCA_964421165.1 uncultured Natronomonas sp. | reverse complement strand
GTGGAGGACGTACATATCCACGGCGTCGCCCGGCGTGGTCGCGTCCTCGAGTTTGCAACCGACGAAGGAGGCGACTTCCTCCCAGAACGGGATGATGTTCTGTTTGCGATCTAGCTCGACGCACAGCTCCACGTCCCGGAGGTTGTACTCGAGCAGTCGTTCGGGATCGTCCCCCCACAGATCGCCGATGTCACCGGGATACCGCTCCTTGCCGATCCCGAGTTCCTCCTCGCCGACGGCGTCGAGCCGATACGAATCCAGCTCGGAGAACTGCGTCCGCTGATAGGCGTAGAGGAGATCGAACACGACGCGTCCTTTGATGTTCGGGCCGCCCCAGCCGGAATCCCAGACCTCGTTCACGCGGGAGAGTCGATCGGACACGAGTAGGTCGTGACGCCCCGAAAGACGGTCGATACGGTCGATGAGGTACGGTGCGTCGAAATCGTCGAAATTCCAGCCGCAGAGGTAATCCGGATCCGTCTCCTCGACGTAATCGAGGTAATCGACGAGCATCGAAGCTTCCTCCTCGAAGAGTCGGATGTCGACGGAGAGTTCGTCGCCCCCGATCGGGTCGTAACCGGGGAGAGTGTCTGGGGCAGCAACCCCGTCCGAGTCCTCATACAGCCAGATAACGTATTCGTCACGATACGAATCGTGAGCGGTCAGACAGATGATCTCCTGTTCTCCGTCTTCGGGAAACCCGTGCCGATCTTCGACCTCGATATCGAGCATATGAACGCGGCTTTCGGCGTCGACGTCGACCGGGTCGATCTCGGTGTGGTGAATCTTCAGACTCCCGTCATCGAGTCGCCGCGTCGGCACCCGGATGCCACTCGTGATATCCTTGTCGATGAGTAGCCTGTTCGGAAAGAGAATATCCGCTTCGTAGTGGTCGAACCGATCGCGCAGTTGCCCGACGTCCCTGGGAGTCTGTCCGAACACCTTAACCAGAGACTCCCCCCGTATCGATTCGTACACTACGAGCTCGGATTTATCGTGATCACCTATCTCGTGTCCGTTAGCGGCCCGATGTCCATACGTTTCGATTCCCGTTAGCCGATCGTGATCGAGCCGCGAATCGACGATCTCGGGTTCCGAGAGCGGATCCTCGGCGTCAGCCGCAAGGTCGAGTTCGGAGATCGGCGTGTAAAAATACGGTCTGAAGCCGAACACGCGGGCGTGTATCGGTGTATCGTCCCCGGTTCCGGGAACTCGGCCGAAGACGTGGAGGACCGGATACTCGTCGTCGCCGTGCCCTTCGATAGTGTAATCCACCTGTGTGACGGCGAAATCGATAGTTCCGTCGGCGTCGGGGAACTCCTGTTCGGATATATCGACGATCGGGGCATCGCTGCCATCGTTGCCGGCAATGGCGGCGGCCTCGGCTTTCGGCCGCTCGCTGGCGCTGTGGTCCGACCCGTCGAACTGCCCGAGCGTTCCCTGTTCCATGGCGGTACTCCATACCCTTGGCGCTAAAAACTCTCGGTGTTCCGTTCCGGTATATAAATACTCAGGGTAGTTTCCCAACGCGTGTCGTATCCCAATATCGAGTACACCGGTATACGACATGAGATAGTATATCCGGTCGGTGACGTACCGTGTCCGATACAAACGGCTCGATCGAGAACAGTAGCGCCGAACGGAACGAGACGATAGGTTCAGACGCGAGCCCATCGATCGAATCCTACCCGACTGACGATGGTATCGTGTTTCACGATTCAGAGAACCCGCTCGCGTGGATCGAGACGGACCACGCCGTCGACCTCGACTCGTCCGCGTGATTTTTCGTTCTCCGCCTCGTCAGTCTGACCGTGAACCCGCTCGAAGAGGACGAGGATGAGAACGCCTGGCCCGACGAGCCGGACGAGTTCGATCCGGATAGCCTCGGCCCGGATCCGCCGGATTCGACACGAACGATCCGTGAATCGCTCGGTGCCACCGAAAACGTTCCTGACGAGTTGTTTCGAGCGTTTTGGGCGTCCGTTCTCCTTCTCAACGTCGCAATTGCGGCCCTCTCGATCGGCGCGATGTTCATATACTTTCGTGGGGACTACGAAACGGGATTCCCGGCCGTACTCATCGGGACTGTCGCCGGGGCCGCCACCATGCGGTATTATTGGGGAGTCAAGACCGGTCGATACACTGATAAAGAACCTGAAAACGAGGAGGGGGAAACAGCGTGAGAGTGGTCGTACACGACGGGACGCGGTATCTGTTGATCAAATCATCGGAGCAGTCGAGTCTCGTCAGGGATCCCAAAACGGGAACTGAACAGTATCTTCCGAACAGCGAACTGACGGTGACCGGCGATTCGCCGTTAACCATCGCGGCGAAAGCTGTTTCGGAACCACAGCGCCGAATCCTCACAGCTGTTCACTCCGAACAGCTCTTGGGTTTGCTCATCGAACTCGACGAACGGGGGCCGCTCTCGGCGCGTGAACTCTTGGATCTCTGTGATCTCTGTGAATCCGACCTCCACGGTCGCCTGATGGAGCTACGCGCGGCGGGATTGATCCGAGAGACGGACGTCGGAGCCGAACGCGGCTACGCCGTCACTGAACTCGCGAGCGAGGGACTGTCAGCGCTACGGTAACGTCTCCGCCGCCACGGAGCGCTCGACGCTCGATCGGTTCGTCGTCGGATCTTTCCGCACCGCGATTAAGTCGTCCGCAGCGCCGACGAGTTCGTCGTCGTGGCTGACGACGATGATCTGTGCGACGCCGTGTTGTGTCATCGATTCGATCAACTCGACCAGCTTCGAAACGTGTCCGGAGTCGAGAAACACCGTCGGTTCGTCGAGGATCAGTGGTGGCGTCGGTGCCAGTCCCTCGATTCCCTCCGAGAGCAATCGATAGATAGCACATCGAAGCGACAGGTTGAAAAGGGCTCGTTCGCCCCCGGAGAGTTGCTCGGGATCGAGCGGCGTCCCGTCCTTTTGGTACACCGTCAACTCGTACTCGCCGTCGAGTTCGATTCGCGCGTAGGAATCGTTCTGATAGACGAGATCGAACGTTTCGTTGAGCATCGTCTCGAGGCGATCGACGTTCCGCCGTCTGAGTTCGTGTCTGAGTTCTCCGTAGGTCTCTTGCAGTTGTGCAGCCTCGTCGTACAGCGATTCAAGTCTCTCGACTGTCGATTCGAGTTCGTCGCGCTGCTGTTTGAGTGACTCCAACTCGTCGAGTTCGTTTTTCACGGCTCCGATCCGGTTTTGGAGTTCGTCTCGCTCGTTTCGTTTCTCTTCGAGGAACGGCTCGAACTCCGACAGATACGCTTTTGCCTTTCGTTTGTTCTCTTTTGCTTCCTCGATGGCCGATTCGTCGAACTCGGCTTCGAGCTTGCCTCGCCGCTCGCGCTTATCGCTGAGTTGCTCCCGCCGCTGGTCGTTCAGTTCGCCTTTGTTCGCCCGCCGTTCCCGTAATGTATCGATATCGCGTTCGATATCTGCGATCTCGCTCAACAGATCGTCGATACGTTCGAGCCGTTCGCATGCGTCGTCGAGTTCCGCCTTTTTCCCGTTGAGTTGGCCGATCGCTTCTCGGGCTTCCGTTGCCGATTTTTCGGCCTCTGTCGCTCGTTTTTCGTACTCGGCTGCGCGCTCTTCGGCGTCCTCGGCTTCGTCCCGGAGCGACTCGATCCGATCGATCGTTTCCGTAACCGTCTCCCGGCGCTGTTCGATCAACGACTGAACGTTGTCTTGGTTCTCGGTGAGTTGATCGAGGTCAGAGGCATCTTCTCGGAACGATTTGATTTGTTCGACTTCCGATTCGATCGATTGGATCTCCGATTCGACCGATTGGATCTCCGATTCGATTTTGCCGACGCGTTCACGTTCGTCCTCGATCCCTTCGACGTGTGGCGAGCCGTCGGTCGGCTGTCCGCACTCGGGACATTTTCCCTCCTCAAGCAACTGTTCGGCCTCCTGGACGGCTTGGCAGGCGTTTTTGTGTTCCGTCCGCAACTCAGCGAGTCGCTCACGCTTTTCGGAAAGCCGCTCTCGAACGGACTGGTAGTGCGTGTCAAGCTCCTCCCGCTCGACGGGCGCGTCTTCGAGGTTCGTCCGAAGCGTGTCGATCCGGTCTCGCAGCTCTTCGAGACGCCTTTCTCGTTCATCGAGCTCGTCCCGCTTGGCTTCGACCTCCGATTCGAGCTGAGTCGCCTTCTCCCGCTTTTCTTGGATCTGCTCACGCAGCTCGTTCATCCGATCGCGGGCGTTTTCGGCGTCATTGGCGTGATCTCTCGCTTCGAGTCGACGCTCTTCGATCTGATCGCGAATCTCGTCGATTTCCGTCTCAACCGTCTCGAGACGATCGGAGACGATGTCTTCGTCCGCCTCACCGAGATCGGTTTCGGCGAGCGCGACATCGAGCTCCGATTGCCGGGTTTCGACCGTTTCGCGGAGCGACCCGATTCGATCTTCGATCGACTCCCGCTCGCGTTCCGTCTCCGAGATCGTCTCCGTCAGCTCTCGGATTTCTCCCTCGAGTTCGTCAATCTCTTTCCTTCGGGCATCGTACTCCGAGAGCGTTTCCTCGGCTTCGGTGAGCGCCTTTTGCGCCGCCTCACAGCCCCGTTCTTTGGTTTCGATTTCGTCCGTCAGCTCCGAGAGCTCTGTTTCGAGCGCGTTGAGACGGCCGTGAGGATCGTCGTCCTCCTTTTGTTCGATCGTTTGCTTCCGATCCGCCAGAAGTTCGCGTTTTCGATCACGAACCCGTTTGACGCCGACGCGGGCGTCGCTTGCTCGCTCGCGATAGGTTTCGAGCGTACCGAGTTGGAGGAGATCGTCTATCATATCCTGCCGCTCGCTCGGGGAGGCGTTGATGAGTTTGTTCACTTCGCCTTGCTGGACGTACGCGCAGTTGACGAACGCCTCGGCGTCCATGCGAAGCAGCTTCTCTATGTGCGCTTCCACGTCGGTCACCTGCTCGATCGGTCCCGACGGCGTTTCGAGAACACACGTCGTCGTCTGTGCGGTTTCGCCGCGACGTTTGACCTCCCGCTCTACCCGATATTCGCCCCCGGCGTGGCTGAACGCAAGCGTCACTCCCATCTCCTCGGCGTCGTTTGCGATGGCGTCGTCGAGCGTGCCGTCGATCGCCGACGAACCGTAGAGGGCAAAAAAACACGCCTGAAGCAAGGAGGATTTCCCGCTTCCGTTGACACCGTGAATGACTGTGACGCCCTCCCGAAGCGACAGCTCAGTGTCGACGTGGGATTTGAAGTTCCGAATCCGAACGCGTTCGAACTTCACAGATACTCCACCATCGAGGATTGCTCGTCGG
>CAYQWI010000144.1:0-5423 GCA_964421165.1 uncultured Natronomonas sp. | reverse complement strand
CCTCCCCTCGCATAGCGAGACTTCGAGCGGATGCGAGAAATCTCGAAACGAGCGGTGAGCATGAGCGAACCGCGAGCAGATTCCCTATTATAGTCGAACGCACGTGACCCGCGACCAGTTTGCTCTTGCAGTAGCCGAAATCGACCGCACACATTTATATTGGAACGGCGTACAATTTCTACCGGAATGTGGGGATTTCTGAGCCGGGACGATGGGTGCAAAATATGAACGCAGCCGAACGAAAAATCCGTGTACTCATCGTCGACGACGACCCGGAGTTCACCGAAATGATCGCCGCCGTGCTCGAACGCGAAGTGGATCGGTTCGAGACGTATATAGCCAACTCCGTCTCCGACGGCACGGATATCCTTTCGGACGCTTCGATCGATTGCGTCATCTCCGATTATCGAATGCCGGAGACGGATGGGTTGGAGTTTCTCGAATCGATCCGCGAGGAGTACGGTGACCTCCCGTTCATTCTGTTGACCGGACAGGGGGACGAAGGGATCGCCAGCGAGGCGATCTCTACCGGCGTCACCGATTACGTCCGGAAGGATCGAGCGAGAGGGCAGTACTCGTTGCTCGCCACCAGAATCACGAACGCCGTCGAAAAACGCCGAACGCGCAGGGCCCTCGGACGCCGAAAGCGTGAGCTCGAAAGTTTGAACGATCGATTCCAGTCGTTCGTTCGACACTCGCCGGACATAATCACCGTGCTCAACCGGGACGGCGTTATTCAGTACGACAGCCCCGCGATCGAAGACGTTCTCGGATACGATCAGGACGACCGCATCGGTGAAGCTGTCATCGACTACATTCACCCCGACGACCGCGACCGGATCGAAGAACTGTTTGAAGACTCTTCTGACGACGTCGACGAGGCGAGAGAGAGCTTCGAGTATCGGTTTCGACACGCCGACGAATCGTGGCTCTGGATCGAATCGATCGCGATACGGCGCTCCGAGGATTCCGGCTCGGGATACTTGATGTACTCTCGGGATATCTCCGAACGTAAAGCTCGCGAGCGCCAACTCGAAGGGAAGACGGAACGATTGGAAGAGTTTGCGAGCATCGTCAGCCACGATCTGCAAACGCCGATTACGGTCGCCGACGCACGCCTGGAATTCGCAAAAAAGGAGTGTGACAGCGAACACCTGTCCGCGATCGACGACGCTCTGGGACGCATGGAGGAGATAATAAACGCGACGTTGACGCTCGCTCGCGAGGGGCGGGTCGTCGACGAAACCGAGCCGATCGATCTTATCGAGGCCGCCGAGCGCTGGTGGACAACCGTCGCGACCGACGATGCGACCCTCGAAACCGAGACCGAGGAACTGCTGGTCTCCGCCGATCGTGAACGACTCCGGAGAGTCTTGGAGAATCTGTTCGCCAACGCCGTCGAGCACGGCGTTTCGGACCGGTCGAACTCGGATGATGGGCCGCTGGTCACCGTTTCCGTCGGCGCACTCGATGATGAGCGTGGTTTTTACGTCGCAGACGACGGTCCTGGGATCCCCGACGGGCAGCACGAAACGATCTTCGAACCGGGGCACTCGATCTCCCCGGACGGTACCGGATTCGGGCTCGCGATCGTCGAGGAGATCGTCGAAGCCCACGGCTGGGAGATCGAAGCGACCGAAAGCGAAACCGGCGGTGCCAGATTCGAGATCAGAGGCGTCGACCCGGCGTGAGCTACCGTGTGTCGTGATTCAGAGATCGTTCTTTTCCGGAATTAACGGCCCGTTAAGGAACTGTACGATGCGCTTAATCGGCCAATAAATATATGGTAACGGTGTGCATCGTCTCTCGGGGCTACGACTGCGCCAGCAGACGTTTCGATTCGAATGAGCACACGACGCGATCCCGACAGGCCGTACGATCCATCGGCGAGTGAGAACTGCCGGTCCACCGCGGGAGCTCGGCGAAACGCGCTCTCACGTCGCGAAGGCGGCGATTGGTGGCGGCTCAACCGCTCGGTTCGATTTTACGGGCTGACGTTTTTGATCGCGACGAAAACAGCGGATATCGTCACGACGGCTATCGGCGTTCGCTACGTCCCGACGATCGTCGAGGCGAACCCGGTCGCGGACCACTTCTTCGTCGAGGTCGGGCTGTTCACTGGGCTAACCGTGCTCGGATTCGCGTCCGTTCTGTTTGCCGCCTGTGCGGCCGAACTGTTCGGCCTCGAAGTCCGGCGACGCTTCGGACTGCCGAAAACGGCGCTTTTCGCGCAGGCAAGCATCTATCTCACGCTCTCGCTCCTGTTTGCTGTCGTCGCAGTTCACAACGGACTTCTTATCGCCGACCAGGTGACGTACATGCTCGGAGAGACATTGCTGTCGCCGGCGACCGGAGGCTGAGCAGACCGACCGAATCTGAACCCAAATACCGCCGATACCATGACACGAAACACGCGAGATCTAACGCGAACCCCGATCGGATCCGGAGCGACACGCGATGTCGACACCAGCGTGACGGGCGAGACGTTAGAGCACGTCAGGCGAACCGAAACGATCGCCGATCACGTCGATTTCGATTCGCTTCGGCGAGAACTCCCGTCGGAGTGGACGGCCCGTCCGAACCTCGTTCAGTTCGGCACCGAACCGCTCGCAGAGACGGTATTGTTCCAACGGGCGATCGCCGGTCCGAAACTCGTGTTAAAGCCTGTTGATCCCGGGGAGCCGACGGACGAAATCGAAGTGTACGAACGGAGCGATCCCCGAGCGTCGCGACGGCAAACGATGACACTCGGACCGCTCTCGGACGCACTGCGAGTCGCCGTCAATCGGATTCACCAACTCGACGGCTGAGCGCCGAATAGCCTACTCGACGGCTTTGAGACGCTAGCTCCCGGTGTCGTATTTGTACGTGGCCGTGTCCGGATCGATTCCGAAATCTTCGGCCGTCTCTTCGGGCTCCGGTTCCGGCTCGGTGTCGTCAGCCATTTTGAACCGCTCTCTGAGCCGCTCGGGCATTCGAAACTCGTCGGTGGCGATAACCATCGGCACTGCGTCGGGATCGAGATCTGCACGCTTCGATTCGAGCCGTTCGGCGAGCGCGTTCGGGAGTTCGGGCACCTCGACCGCCTCGAATCCGAACTGTGCGAGGTACTCGTGCGAACTCGTCAGCGAATAAACGCGCTCGAACCCTTCGGCTCGAGCACTGTCGATAAGTCGCTCTATGACGTGTGCGCCGACGCCCTGCCCGCCCCAGCCATCCAACACGCCGATACTGGTCAGTTCACAGGTCTCCGTTCCGCCGTCCGATTTATGAACCCGGATTCGGCCGAACCCGGCACGCGTGTTCGTTTCTTCGTCGACCGCGATAACGTAATCGCGGGAGCGAAACGCCGTCTCGTCCAGGCCCATCGCCTCGATGTGCTCTAACAGCCAGGCCTCATCGCGGTTTCGAGCGTCCCGGACGTACATACTCCGGGTTACGTAACGGGTACCCAAAACCGTTCCCCTCGTCGCTGCCTCTGTTGATGGGCCACCGGTCAGACGTGTTCGTCGAGAAATTCGACGATGTTCGAGTACGCCTCGATCCGATTGTCGAGTTTCGAGAGGCCGTGCCCTTCGTCCTCGAAAATGAGCGTCCGTACGGGGACGCCCGCGTCACTCGCAGCCGAGGCGATCTGTTCGGCTTCACCGACCGGAACCCGCGGATCGTTCGCGCCGTGGACCACGAACAGCGGCGCGTCGATTCGATCGATCGTGTTGACCGGAGAGATCGATTCGAGGAGTTCCCGATCTTCATCGAGCGAGCCGTACTCCGCTTCCCGGAGCGCGCGCCGCCACGATCCCGTGTTCTCGAGAAACGTGACGAAGTTCGCGATACCGACGATGTCGATCCCCGCAGCCCACCGGTCGGGATACTCCGTCATCGCAGCGAGTACCATGAAACCGCCGTAGGAGCCGCCTTTCAGGATCAACCGATCGCCGTCGACCGCCGAATGCGATTCGAGCCAGTTCGCCGCGGCCTCGATATCCGCGACTGAATCCATCCGTTTTTCGATGTCGTCCAGAGCGGCGTACGAGCGACCGTAACCGGTGGATCCCCGAACGTTCGGTTCGAATACGGCGTAGCCGTGGGCGAGAAGATACTGTTTGACCGACGAGAACGACGGTCTGCGCTGGCTCTCTGGGCCGCCGTGGATATCGATCACCGTCGGAGCACCGCCGTCGGGCACCGCTGGCGGAACCGATAGGAACCCCGGAATCTCTCGATCGTCGAACGTCTCGTAGTGGACGAGTTCGGATCCGACGAACGTCGACTCGGGGATCCCGCCGGTCGGGGCGTACGTCCACCGCGTCGTCTCGCCGGTCGAAACGTCCACGACGAAGACGTTCGCGGTAACGGTATCGGCCGTAACTGTCACAGCGAACCGTTCCGCACCGTCGTCGAAGGAGACGCCGCCGGCGACGCCGTCCGGAAGGTCGGGGTCGGGACCGACGTCGATCGTCGTCGGGCCGACCAGCTCGCCGACCGTTATTTTCGTGTATCCTTCGACGTTCCGCGAGTAGACGACTCGACCGGTCTCCTCATCGATCGCGACGCCGTCGATGCTCCAGTCGCCACCTTTCTCGACGGTATCTATTTCGCCGTTTTCGGCGTCGATACGGATCAAAGAGAGCGTTTCGCCGTCGAGTTCGCTGCAACAGTAGACTCCGTCGCCGTTCGGCCCCCACGAGAGGCTTCGATACCGGCGGTCTTCGGTCCCTTCGGTGAGCCCGTTCAGTTCCCTTGATTCGATATCGAGAACGTACACGTCCTGATCGAAGTTCGATCTGGATTCGTGAACGAGCAGGCGCGTGTCGTTGGGACTCCAGCCGGCGACCGACAGCCAGCCGTCGCCCTCGTGGAGTAACTCGGCTTCCCCTTCCGCCTCGTCGCGGCCCTGCACGTAGATATCGAACGTCGAGCGATCCCGACGGTTCGAGGCGTAGGCGAACCGGTCGCCGTCGTGGCTCCAGCCGCCCCATCGATATTTGGCGTCGGCTTCGGTCAGTTCGATTACCCGGCCGTCGTCGTCGAGTCGGAAGAGTCGCTGGCGCTCGTTGCCGCCCTCGTCCATACCGAATATCGTCTCTCGACGCTCCGGCGACGGCGAGGCGAACGTGACGCGTTCGTCGTAAAACGTCTGCTGTGTCGGCCACCCGCCCGGCTCAGAGAGCGTCCACAGTTGAGGTGTGCCGGTCGTGTCCATCCGAAAGGAAAGCGTTCCGTCGGTCCGGAAGGCGGCTCCGAAGGCGCTTCGGACGTTCAGATACCGTTCGATGTCGTACTCGTACACACCAACCGTTGTGGCGCCGTCGATAATAGCCGTTCTCCCCGAGAAGACACCGTTCGTCCGGTTCCGAGTCATTTTTCACACCGCCCGCCGTCGCCCGTCGTATGCGAATCGCGGTCGTCTGTCGAGATCC
>CAYQWI010000143.1:3964-5428 GCA_964421165.1 uncultured Natronomonas sp. | reverse complement strand
AGTGGTTCCCGTCCTTGAACGGTTCTGTTTTTCGAAGCGAGACTGTCGTATGCCAACGTATAATACGACAACGTAGTTCATTCGAGTATGGGGATAACATCCGTCGAAAGCATTCCGCTCGCGTATCAACTCGGCGACGGGCGGGGGTACGGAAGCTCACGGGGCACGTTCAACCAGCGACAGACGGTTCTCGTCCGCGTCGAGACGACCGACGGCGTCGTCGGCTGGGGTGAAGCCTCCTACGGCCCTCCGGAGACGATCGCGACGCTCGTCGAGGAGTATTTCGCCGACCAAGTCGTCGGAATGGATCCGTTTCGCGTCCGATCGTTCGGCGAGGAGACCTACTCGAAACCCTACCATTACAGCGGTCAGGGCGTGTTTCAGACGGCAGTCAGTGCGATCGATATCGCGCTCTGGGACGCGCTGGGCAAGCAGTTAGAGAGGCCCGTCTACCGGCTCCTCGGTGGACCGAATCGAACCGACGTAACGCCGTACGCCTCGACGATGTACGTTACACAGTGGGAACAGGATCCCGCAGAGCCCATCGAGGCCGCCGTCGAAAACGGGTTCGAGGCCGCGAAGATAAAGATCGGCCGCGGCGTCGAAGACGACCGATACCGCGTGAAAACCGCACGCGAAATCCTCGGCGATGAGGGGACGCTGATGGTGGATTTCAACGGCAACTACACGCCAAAGCAGGTGCTCAGAACGCTGGAGGCGATCGAGCCGTACGACGTCCACTGGATCGAAGAGCCGATCCCGCCGGAGAACCACTCCGGATATCGGAAGTTACAGCGCTCGGTCGATGTGCCGATAACGGCGGGCGAAGCGGCCTTCTCGCGGTTCGATTTCAAGCGACTGATCGACGATCAGCTGATAGACGTGGTTCAACCGGACGTCGCGAAGTGCGGCGGTATCTCCGAAGCGATGTTCGTCGGTCGGTTGGCGACGACCGAGAACGTCGCCGTCTCGCCGCACGTGTGGACCGGTCCGGTCGGTATCGCCGCCAGTTTACACGTCGCGGCCGCGCTCCCGACGTATCCGCACGCGACGAACGAACCGGAGCCGTTCCTCTTCGAGTGCGATCGCGGCGAAAACGCGCTCCGGGAGGAGCTTTCGACCACGGCTATCGACCCGACCGGCGGGTCGCTGTCGGTTCCGGACTCGCCCGGACTCGGCGTGGAAATCGACGAGAGCGCCGTCGAACGCTACCGAATCGACTGACAAAGCGTCGTCGTCAGTTCTCGATGTTCGCGATCGACGCCGAGCTGACGATCTTCCACTCGCCGTCGGCTTTCCGGTACTCGTCTTCGTAGGTCGTCTGTTTCCATCCGACCTCCCCGTCGGGCGTCCGATACGCCAACATGAGGTACCACCGGCCGGTCGCTTCGTCGCCCTCGACGTCGATGAGCGGATTCGAGACGACGTGGGCCGTCGTCTCGTACACGGAGTCGAACCGTTCGG
>CAYQWI010000143.1:0-3954 GCA_964421165.1 uncultured Natronomonas sp. | reverse complement strand
CGAACGTCGTCTCGCCGAGGGAGAACTGCCCGTCGTCGGTGAACAGGTCGACCCACTCCTCGTAGTCGCCGTCGTCGATGCGATAGCAGTACTCGTGTTTGAGTCGGCGGATCGCTTCTCTGTCTTCTGCGGACATATCCGCTCAGAGACTCCCGTCGTAGAAAAAGCCACGTGGAGTCACTCGGCCAGTGTCGGTTCCAACGGGCTCGATCAGTCGTCGGCGTCGGCCGTCTCCGCACGCGGGATCGTCACGTCCGGCAACCCGGATTCGATCTCCTCGCGGCGATCTTCGAACTTGCCCGGGAGGACGAGTCGGCCGCCGAGATCGTCGAGCGGTTCGTCGCTATCGTACCCCGGTCCGTTCGTGGCGAGCTCGAAGAGGATCCCCGCGAACTCCCGGAAGTACACCGATCGGAACCAGTGACGGTCGATCTGCTGGGTCGGTCGCAGCCCCGCCGACTGGACGGCGCTTCGCATCGCTTCTTGCTCCTCGTCGGTCGGCGTCTGGAAGGCGACGTGATGCACCGTTCCCGCCCCCTGTCTGCCGCTTTCGATGGTCGGTACCACGTCGACGTACTTGCCGACGGGGCCGTTCGCGGCGAAGCGAGTCCGCTCGTCGCCGGGCGTATCGCCCTGGGCCTGTTCGGTTCCGCTCTCTTCGAGCCCCATCGTCCGAAGCAGGTCCTGGGTCGGCTCTGGATCTGCGACCCAAAGCGTCACGGAGTGAAATCCGCGGATGGCCGACTCCTCCGGGACGAACTCCGTCCACGGGACGGTCGGCTCGTCGTCGGGGATCTCGACTTCGATTAACTCGATCGGCAAGCCATCGGGGTCGCGGAACGGGAGGACGGTCTCGCCGAAGCGTTCGACTCGCTCGTCGTAGTCGACGCCGTGCTCGTCGAACCGATCTTCCCAGTAGTCGAGACTTCCTTCGGGGACGCGGAAGGCGGTTCGAGACACCTGTCCGGAGCCGACTTTCCCCTGAGAGAGGTCCGTCCACGGAAAAAACGTCATGCTCGTACCGGGCGTTCCCTCGGCGTCCGCGAAGAAGAAGTGATACGTTCCGGGGTCGTCCTGATTGATCGACCGCTTGACGAGTCGGAGTCCGAGCGTCTCGATCCAAAAGTCCAGATTCTCCTGCGGGTCGCCGGCGATGCACGTGACGTGGTGAATCCCCGGTGTCGGGGCGGTTGTCTCGGTCATCGCTTTTCCTACGGGCCCTGGGGTCTTGAGTTCCCGCTGACACGAGTGTTACCGGCCGTGACGTGGCGGTCGAGGCTCTACTCGGACAGCGCGAGCTCGATCGCCCGCTCCAGATCGGCGCGCAGATCGTCGTATCCCTCTATCCCGACGCTCGCACGGATGAGTCCGTCCGTGACCCCCGTCGCCAGCCGCTCTTCTCGCGGCACCGCGCCGTGAGTCATCGTCGCCGGCTGTTCGATGAGGCTCTCGACGCCGCCGAGACTCTCCGCCAGCGTGAACACGTCGGTGTTCAAGACCAACGTTTTGGCGGCTTCGAGCGATCCGTCGAGCTCGAAGCTCACCATCCCGCCGAAATCGTCCATCTGCTCGCGAGCGATGTCGTGTCCTGCGTGCGATTCGAGTCCGGGGTAGTACACGCGGGCGATATCCGGATGGCCGTCGAGCCAGTCCGCGAGCTTTCGGGCGTTCTCGCAGTGCCGATCCATCCGAACGGGGAGCGTCTTGATCCCCCGGAGCGCGAGGAAACAACCGAACGGGTCGGGCGTGGCTCCGACGCTGTTCTGGTAGAAGCCCAACCGGTCGTCCAGTTCGGGATCGTCCGTCACGAGCGCGCCGGCGACGATGTCCGAATGACCCCCGAGGTACTTCGTCAGCGAGTGTGCGACGATGTCCGCGCCGAACTCCAGCGGACGCTGGAGATACGGCGTCGCGAACGTGTTGTCGACGGCGAGGAGCGCGTCCCCGTCGCGAGCCGCGCCAGCGATCGCCTCGATGTCGACGACCTGCAGTAGCGGATTGGTCGGGGTTTCGACCCAGACGAGCTCCGTCTCCGGTCGAATCGCGTCGGCGACGGTCTCGGGGGCAGTCATATCGACGAACTCGAACGAGAGATCGTAGTCCTCGTACACCTGCGTGAACAGCCGATGCGTGCCGCCGTAGAGGTCGTCGCCAACGACGACGTGGTCACCGGCTTCGAGCAGGTTCAACACGGTGTTGATCGCGGCCATCCCGCTGGCGAACGCCCGCCCGTGCGAGCCGCCTTCGAGGCTCGCGAGGTTCTCTTCGAGGGCCGTCCGCGTGGGATTGCCCGTCCGAGAGTACTCATAGCCCCTGTGTTCGCCCGGGGCGTCCTGTTCGAACGTCGAAGACGCGTAGATCGGCGGCATGACGGCGCCCGTTTTCGGGTCCGGTTCCTGTCCGGCGTGGATCGAACGGGTTTCGAAGGCGCTGGCTTCGAGGGGGTCTCCGCGGGTGTCAGCGTCGGTATCGACACCGGTTCGGCGATCGTCACTCATGCTTTCCCTCCCACTCCTCGAAGGAACCGTAAAGGTTCTTCGAGAGGTACCGCTCGCTGGAATCGGGAAACACTGTCACGACCGAATCGTGCGGCGCGTCTATCGAACCCTCCGCGATCCCTTCTGCAGTTCGTCTGGCTGCGACGCTCGCCGCCCCGGCGCTCGATGCGACGAGGTGGCCCTCCTCGGCTGCGAGACGCTTGAGTTCGGCGTGTGCGTCTCGATCCGTGACGGAGACGATCTCGTCGACTTCCGCCGGGTCGAACACCTCGACGAACGAGGGGTTGTGCGTCCCGATACCCTCTGTCTTGTACGGGGCTTCCGTTCGGTCGTCGCCGACGAGCGATCCGTACATCGATCCATCCGGTTCGACGGCGACGACGTGTACGTCCGGAACGCGTTTTCGGACGGCCCGGGCGATTCCGATGAGTGTTCCGCCCGAGCCGACGCCGACGACGACGGCACCGACGCGGTCGTCCAACGCCTCGAGGATCTCCGGACCGGTCGTCAGTTCGTGTGCCTCTGGGTTGAGCGGCGTCGAAAACTGTTGGGGCACGACGGCGTTGTCCAGGTCGGCGGCGAGTTCTTTGGCCCGCTCGAACGCGCCGGACATCCCTGCCTCGTGTGGCACGTGGACGATCTCCCCGCCGAGTGCGGCCATCAACTGTTCTTTCTCGACGCTGAAGCCACGGGGAACGACGAGAACCGCTTCGAGATCGAGTTGATGAGCGGCGAGTGCCATCCCGATGCCGGTGTTGCCGGCGGTCGGTTCGATAACGGTCCCGCCGGGCGAGATATCGCCCCGTTCTAACAGCCGTTCGAGAATGTGTTTCCCGATCCGGTCTTTGATACTTCCGCCCGGATTAAACGATTCGAGTTTGGCATACACCGGGACGTTCGGCGGCGTGTTCTCCAGTTCGACGAGCGGCGTGTTGCCGATCGTATCGAGGATCGATTGTGGTTTGGTATGGGTTGTCATGTCTGTATAGTTAGGTGTTTATATACTCGATACCGCCGGAGTCTGTCGGATCAAATCCTCCGACAGAAACTCGAACAGCCGAGACAACAGTGGAGGGCAGTGTGCAGCAGACCGGATGCTGTCCGCGGCGATCGTCGCCGCGACCGGGGCAACCCGTTCGTCCTTCGCGGCGATCGCGATGGCGCGATCGCACTCAGGATCGAATCGGCAGATCCCATACGAGGCAGATGCACTCCCTGCCATTTGTCAGTTTCTATCGGTCTCCGAACGTGGCTACATCGACGGAACGCCATTGTGCCCGCCGCTATCGGCGGAAAATACGAAGAAACTGTGTCGTGCCGCCGCGTGGCGGCTGTACGAATCTGTTTTAAACGCGAACGACGTTTTTCGCGCGCGGGCCTTTGGGGGCCTGCTCGATGTCGAATTCGATCTCGGTACCTTCCGTAAGGTCCTCTCCGCCGACGTCTTCCAAGTGGA
>CAYQWI010000142.1:0-5524 GCA_964421165.1 uncultured Natronomonas sp. | reverse complement strand
CACTCTCCGCCGGGGTCACAATAAACGCCCCGACGAACCGCGAGCGCGATCGGAACGGCTTCTCAAGGAGGTCTGTCCCCGAGAGGGAAGATCAGTCTTCGAAGACCGCGTTTCGACCCGTCTGGATCGTGTGAACGACCGAAACGCCGGCGAAAAGAACGGCGAACGCGACGAGCATGTGCCAACTGGATACGAACGGGATCGCCCCGAACCAGAGCGCAACGACGGCCGCGATGGCGACCCCCGAAAGGCCGAGATAGATCTCACTCCAGGTGATGTTACCTTTCGGAACGATCTCTAGATAGATGTCTAGCTGTTCGGCCTCCGGTGTCAGCTCGATGGTTCCGCGGTTGGCGTCGTACTCGATGAATCCGTATTTATGCAGTCTCGGCAAGTGCGACTGATACAGCGACGTGTACACGCGCTTTCGCTGCTTATACGTTACCGACTCGATCGGTATATCGTTCTCCCACGCGGCGATCTGTTCGGCGAGGGCACGGAGGAGTATCGGGCTCTCCCCTCTCTGCGTCCGTAAATATCGCAGCACCTGACGGCGTCGGGGGTTCGACAGCGTTTCGAACGCCCGGTCCGTCCGTTCGGTCGTCTCCTGCTTCGTTTCGCCGTCCTCCAGTAGCTGTGTGTCAACAGTTTCCATCAAGTATGATTCACTGACCTACCGATAGCAACACAGTAAGATAAACATATAAGATGTTTCCAAATCGTTTTTCGGAATCAACGATTCAGTTATATACGGCTGTCCGTCCCTACCCCCTTCGGTCCCGACGGCAGGACCGTCCATCCGGATGGAACGTAGATCCTAACTACGCGTTGTGTCGACCACTAGTAACACAATGTCTCGATATCACGCGACGCTATCGCGGTGGAAACGCCCCGAATACACGGGATCGAACCGGTGTCTCCCATGCACCGTGGTGAATATTCTCATCGCCGTCGGGCTCGCCGCCGTCAGCGCCATCGTCTTCTCCATGGGTGGTTCCCAGTGGGGGCTTCCTGTGGGAGCGTCGATCCTTGTCGGTTCACTGCTGCTCCTCTCTTTTAACGGCTACTTGATCCCGGGAACGCCGTCGTTAACGAAGCGATATCTCCCGCGACGGGTACTCGCCGCATTCGGAAAGGCCGACGGCCTTCGCACTGACGATCGATTCGATCCCGACGCCGAACTTCGCACCGCGGGTCTCGTCGTCGACGGTCGCGACGACCTCCGATTGCTGTCCGAATTCGAGCGCGCCTGGTGGTCAGTGATCGACGATATCGGCACTGCGGATATGTCCGTCGAAGCCGAGATACTCCAGCGACTCGCCGTTCTCGGTGGATTCGATGTCAATGACCTCGAACTTGTCGACGGACCGAGGTCGTTTCAGGCGTGGTACGCCGACGAGCTCGTGGCGAACTGGGAATCGCGCGCCGCCTGTATCGCCGATGTCGCGGCCGCCGATATTATTTCCGAGTACGATAGTTGGTGGGACGATCGCCCGCTCGCGATGCAGGCCGAACTCCTCGGTGCGCTTCGGTTGTTCCTCGAACGGTGTCCCGTCTGTCACGGGTCGGTCGCGCTCTCACACGAGGTCGTCAGCTCGTGCTGTTACGATTACGACGTCGTGGTGACGACCTGCGGTGACTGCAACGCCCGGCTTTTCGAAGTCGAGGTCGCCGATGATTTCCCGGTCGGCGGAGAGTAGTTCACTGAGAGATTGGATGGGGTCGATTCTCTGACATTCGCGTCGCTCGATGCGCGGATCGCTGGTTCCGGTGCGGCTTCGCATCTCAGTGACACTCGCCAGCGTCGAGGATCTCGCGGAGTTTCTCGAGCGAGAGGTTCCCGCCGGAAATCGGCAGGACGACCGTTTTCCCCGCCAGCTCCGAACCCAATCGCCTCGCACCAGCGATTCCAGCGACTCCCGCGCCCTCCGCGAGAATATGCTCGTCGTCCAGCAGCTCCCGGATCGAGGCGCGCAGCTCGTCGTCCGAAACGACGATGAAATCCTCGAGGTGCTCCCGGAGGACCTCCTGTGTGAGCGCGAACGGGACGGTGGTCGCGAGCCCCTCCGCGAACGTCTCCATCGTGTCGTGCGGGTCGAGATGCCCGCGCTTCCAGGCCTCGTACATCCCGGGTGCAGCGGCCGATTGCACGCCGTACACGGACGCGTCGGCCACCGCGCCGACGGACAGACAGTACGCTGCCGCCCCCGACCCGCCGCCGATCGGGTTGATCACGGCATCGACGTCCGGGAGCTCCTCGACGACCTCCAGGCCGGCCGTGGCGACCCCGGCGATGAGTTTCGGCTCGTTCGCGGAGTGGACGTAGCGGTATCCGCGGTCGGCGGCGAGCGTTTCGGCGCGCTCTCTCGCGTCGTCGAACGTCTCCCCGTGATGGACGACCGTCGCCCCCAGGCGCTCCATCGCGGCCACCTTTCCGGGGTTGGCGTCCTCGGGGACGACGATCGTGACGGGCACGTCGACGGCGCGGCCGGCGTACGAGACCGACTGCCCGTGGTTGCCCGTGCTGGCGGCGATCAGTCCCGGTTCCCGGAATCGATCCGGGAGATCGGCGACCAAATTGACGCCGCCCCGCACTTTGAACGCGCCCGTCGGCAGGGTGTCTTCGCGCTTGAGGTAGACGTCGGCGTCGAGTTCGGCCGAAAGCGCTTCGGCCCGGACGAGCGGCGTTCGCGGCAGGTGTTCGCGGATCCGCTTTCGGGCGGCGTAAACCGCCGACAGGTCGGGGACGGTGAGGTCGTGATAGGGGAATATCGTCGTTTCGTCGGGCGACTCGATCGGCTCGATGCGATCCGTCATACGGATGGCGACTTCGCGAACCGACGTGAAGATTTGGGTCGGGTCGGGAAGAGCAGCCGGACGTTCGGAGGCGTACATAGCGTCGATCGACATCCTCCCACCGGCTCGCAGCCGGGTTTCTGACGCCGTAGCGATAGGGCGATACTTCTGGAATAGTCTCCTCGCGCGCCCGACGCTAACGGTTGTTTCGTCGCAGTTCGAATGGACTTCCCGCCGTCTCCGGTTCCCCCTCGCCGCGATGCGGTCGTTCCGATCGCGGCGGGTGAGGCTCACGTATCGCTGGTGTGTCCGATCAGTAGTTTTCCAGCGTCCGCGCCGGGTCGCGAGGTGGATGACTGTGGGGCAGTCAGTGAGTCTTCAAGCGCGTCGAGACGGTCGAAAACGGTGATGGTGGTGTCACCGTCAGCGCAGGGACTGACGAACTGGAGGGCGCCGTCTTCGTACTCGGCGAGCGTCGCCGTCGGAAACTGGACGCAGGTGTATTCTCTGTCGGCGGTCTCCGAACGGACAGTCTCGGTGCGAAAGGTCGATTCGAGAGACATCCCGGCGCCGGATGCCCATTGCCGGAAGTCCTCGACGCGCTCGAGGAGCTGCCGACCGGCGGTGGTTTCGCAGGCGCGCGATTCCGTGGCGAGTCCGTCGCCCCAGACAGACACGGTATACTCATCGAGCACGCCGATTGACGCCAACTCGTCGAGGCGCCTGACGACCGCGTCCTGACCGCTATGGGACCCCCGTGGTATCAGAGAGCGCACGTACAGTTCGGCTGTTCTCGATGGTGAGTCGGAAGACATTCATCTGTTCGTCTCCCGCTGGCGAAGAAAGTTATATTGGTGATAATCGCGGTAACACGAGCGTACGATTCACCAGCGTCACCTTACCGGGAATGGATATCTCATGGCTACGACTCCACCTTCAGGAGGGGTAGATGCCCCCGCCGATCGTGGTTACTGTTCGTCGTCACCCGCGGCCTCTGTGGAGTCACCGCTCTCTTCGGAATCGCCCGCCGAATCGTTCGAGCTACCGCCCGAGGCCGTGTCTGTTTCGGAGCTATCGCCGTCCGAAGTTCCGCTCTCAGTCTCGGTGTCGTCCGAACCCGAATCGGTTTCATCGCCAGTTCCTACGCCGTCCGAGCTTTCGGTATCCTCAGTCGTTCCCGCTTCCGGGTCGCTCCCGGACGATTCGCCGTCCCCTGACGGCGCACCCGGTTCCTCGTCAGCGTCGTCCGATTCGCTTCCCTGGTGTTCACCGCTGTCTGTCGGCGTCTCGTCGACACCGTTCTCTTCGTCGGTGTTCGCCTCGGCGTCTGATTCACCCTCGGTGTCAGAGTCGGAACTGTGTTCCTCCGGCGCGTCGGGATTGGATTCGGACGTCGATTCATTCTCCGAATCCGTCTCCGGATCCGTCTCCGAATCCGGTCCCTCGTCCGTCTCCGAATCCGGTCCCTCGTCCGTCTCCGAATCCGTCTCCGAATCCGGTCCCTCGTCCGTCTCCGAATCCGTCTCCGAATCCGGTCCCTCGTCCGTCGAAGTGCCGTTCTCCGATATGGGCGGGCCCCCACCGAAAGCGTTCGGTCCCGGCGGTCCGTTCCCACTGGCTCCGCCGGCCTCGGTCCCGTTCGTCGACTCGCTGTCCGTGCCATCCACCTGACCGTTACCGGGTTCGTCGAACGTCTCCGTCGTCGCGAAGCTCCCCGTTACCGCCGTCGAATCCGAAAACAGCGCGACGGTGTACGCACCGCCGCCGGCCGAGAACGCGAAGACGACCGCGAACGCGAGGGCGATACCGCCGACGCTTCGTCGGTTCACATTCATTCGTCCGTCCTCCCGTCGTCGGAATCGGACGGTGAGATCGTCTCCGGGAAGTCCCACTCGACGCCGCCGTCCGCTGCCGGCCGGCCGTTCTCCGACTCGGTTGAGTCCGTCTCAGACTCCGCGATGGTCGTCTCTTCGTCTTTGCCGGTTTCACGGGACGCGCTCACCAGCAACACCACGAGAGCGAGCGTCGAGATCGCGCTGCCGACGGCGACGGCGATCGTCACTTCGGTCAAACGGACGGTCGCTACGTATCCGCTGTACAACGCGAGCGCGAGGAGCGGCACCAACGCTCCTTCGAGCGTCCGGCTGGTGATTACGAAACCACCGGTCTGATCGGCTCTCTCCGTTTCCTCGGAGCGGTCGGTGCCGTCTGCCGAGTCCTCGGAGGCGACCGTTTCGGTCGGCTCGTCGCCGGAACTGGCGGTCGCGGATTGCTGTCGGTAGAGCGTCCACAGCTCCGAGGCGATGAACAGACCGATGGGCCCGACGACGAGCGCGACGAACCCGTAGGGGGTGTTGGTGAACTGGATCACGTAGCCGATGTACGGGATCGTCAGTATCACCAGACCGACGACGTTCTCGGCCGGAACCAGCGACGCGTCCGGGTCGCTGTTCGCGTCCCCTTTCGTCTCGAAGGCGAGCCCGCCACCGCTTTCGGCGACGGTCGTCACACGATGTGTCACCGGAACGTCGTTCCCCGGCCGGGTGAAGGTGATCACGTCACCTTCGGCGATCGTCGCCGGGTCCCGATCGGCGACGATGACCACGTCACCGGGCGCGATCGCGGGAGTCATACTCGCGGTGAGAACCACGAAGCTGTGGTCCGCACCGACGGTCATCGGGACCGCGTATATGACGAACGGGACGACCAATGCGATCAACAGCAGTGC
>CAYQWI010000141.1:0-5581 GCA_964421165.1 uncultured Natronomonas sp. | reverse complement strand
CATCCGCCGTCAGCGATGGATAACCGAACGCCTTTTTCGGCACCGGCGATACGTCTCTCCTAATGGGGCTCAAAGAGGAGATCGAGGCGATCGAAGAGGAGATCGCTAACACCCCGTACAACAAATCGACCGAACAGCATATCGGTCGGCTGAAAGCCAAACTCTCGGAGAAAAAAGAGAAGCTCGAACGCCAACAGTCCTCCGGAAGCGGCGGTGGCGGATACGCGGTCGAAAAACACGGCGACGCGACGGTCGCGTTGGTCGGTTTTCCCTCGGTCGGCAAATCGACGCTTCTGAACGCGTTGACGAACGCCGAAAGCGAGGTCGGCTCCTACGAGTTCACCACCCTCGATGTCAACCCCGGTATGCTCGATTATCGCGGCGCGAACATCCAGCTACTCGACGTGCCGGGGCTCATCGAGGGGGCCGCGGAGGGACGTGGTGGCGGTCAAGCCGTCCTCTCGGTCGTTCGAACCGCCGATCTCGTCCTCTTCGTCCTCTCGGCGTTCGAAATCGACCAGTACGAACGCTTACGCGAGGAGCTGTACAACAACAAGGTCCGACTGGACACCGAGCCCGTTCAGGTCACGGTTCGAAAGACGCACAAAGGCGGAATCAACCTCACCACTTCGGACCGGGTGAGTCTCGACGACGAGACGATCATGGCGGTGCTCAGACAGTACGACTACGTCAACGCCGACGTGACGATTCGCGATGACCTCACGATCGATCAACTGGTCGACTCCCTTCAGGACAACCGCGAGTATCTCCCCTCCGCCGTCGCGGTCAACAAGGTCGATCTCATCGATCCGAGCTACGTCGACACGGTCAAAGAGAACCTCCGGTCTCACGATATCGACCCCGAAAAGGCCGTTTTCATCAGCGCCGAGAAGGAGCGCGGGCTCGATTCGCTGAAAGAGACCATCTGGGACCGCCTCGGGCTCATCCGCATCTACATGGATAAACCCGGCCGCGGCGTCGATCGCGACGAGCCGCTCATCCTGACCGAAACCGAGAACACGCTCGACGACGCGCTGAAGAAACTCGGCGGCAGCTTCGACGAGCGGTTCCGGTTCGCCCGTGTCACGGGACCGTCGGCGAAACACGACGAGCAACAGATCGGCAGGGATCACGAACTACAGGACGAGGACGTGCTCCGAATCGTCGCGCGGAAATAAAACCATGGCTCGTCTCCCGTCTGTGCGAACCGCCGACCACTGACGGGAAGACATATACCGATCGTCGCATATCTTCCGATAATGAGAGTTCCGGCGCTGTCGCTCGCTGAGATGTCGGTGTTGCCGTACACCGACGTTCTCGCGTGGGTCGTGATGGCGACCTTCGTCGCCGGCGTCGTCGCTCATCGTCGTGGAGAGCTCGAACTCGCTCGCCGGATAACCGCCGGCGGATGGGGACTGTTCGCCCTCTTTTGGTTCCTCCTCATCCAGCACTTCGCGTTCGTCCACCGCAGCGCCATCCAGACCGCGTTAGTCGTCGTCGCGGTTCCGGCGTGTCTGTACGTGGGCTGGCGGCTCCTCGCCGGACGGAATTCGCTTTTGACGCTCTCTCGGGCGATCGCGTTTATGACGATCATCTATCTCCCGTTCGAAACGTCCGAACTCGCGCGCGGACTGTTGATCGAGACGGTCGCGTTCCAGACCGCGACGGCGATCGATCTCCTCGGGATCGGCGAGGGGATTCAGTTCGTCGAGGATCCCGCGCCCGACTCGACGCTCATGAACACCTTCTGGTTCCCCGAAACCGGGCAGGCCTCACGCGTCGTCTTCGAATGTACGGGCATCGGCGCGATGGCGATCTTCGGTGGACTGATCGCCGCCGTCGACACCCCGCGTCGCAAGAAGGTACTGGCGGCGGTCGTCTCGATCGCGATCATCTGGGTGCTCAACATCGCCCGCAACGTCTTCATCGCCGTCGCCAACGGCTACCAGTGGTTCGCCGGCTCGTGGGTCGAAACTCCCGTGATGATCCTGTTCGGCCTCTCGGATCCCTCTCGAGTGTCGTTTTTCGTCGCCGATCGGATCATCGCACAGGGGCTGGCCGTCTTCGCGCTCATCGCGATCGCGTGGCTCGTCTCCCGGTGGGTCCCCGAACTGCTCGACATCGGCGAGGAGTTGCTCTCGGTGCTTCTCGGCCGGGACGTTTCGCTTCGCAGTCCCGAACCCGTTTCCGATGGCGGTGAGACGCCGTGAGCGAAGACGAATCAGTATCGAGCGGTTCGGAAGACGATTCAGAGCCGAGTGGTTCGGACGACGAGACGTCCGAACGCGGATCCGAAACCGGGTTCACTCGACGGCGACTGATGCTCGGCGGCGGGGCGTCGCTCGCCGCCATCGGCGGCGGACGGGCTATCTACAACACCGTCCTCGGCTACGGGCAGTTCGGCATGGGGACGAATCTGTTAGAGCAGGATATCGAGCCGATCGCGACGGAGCGAATGGTCCCGACGTACGAGGAATCGATCGACGGGACTCCGATCCGAGCCGACAGTCGAGGGATCGATATCGGCGAGGGCGATCGACTGGATTTCGAGACCGAAACGGCAGCGGACGCCGAAACGATCGATTCGAGGTACGAGCTCGATGGGCGGTTGGTAGATCTCTTTTCGGACCTCTCGGCGGTGTACGCCGACGAGTACGCCTTCGAATTCCACGAGCCGTCAACGTTTTTCGAACGGCTTGGGGGGGAACCGACGCGTCCGGATATCGTCACCGCGATCCGCACGAACTGGGATCGGGACGTCGAACCGTCCACGGTCGAAACGTTCACCGGCGCGGATCCGACCGATCCGGCCGCCGTTATCGACGGTCTCGTCGAGGGATTTCGCGAACACACCAGCTACGATGTACCACGGTATCTCGCCGGATCGGTCGAGGATAACGTGATCTTCGGAGCGGCCGACCTGCGGCAGTATTTCGAGGACGACGTGAGCTTCGACGACCTGCTCGAAGCCGACGAAACCGGGATCTTCTGTTGGGAGTTGGTCTTTCGGTCGACCGAAGCGCTACAGTCGGTTTCGGCCGCAGAACAGACGGTCCCCGTCGCGGCGTGTTACGTGAGTGACCGACGGCACAAGCACGCGTTCACCGGAATTCTCAGCGCAGTTCGGGACGGCGGCGAGTTACGGTTCCCGATGACGTTCGTCGATTACACCTACGCGACGCTGTACGACGATTTCCGGCTAACCGGCGTGTTGGGCGAGGGACTCGACGCCTACGGCGACGGCCACCGAGCCGACGAGATATACTGGTGACCCGTTAGACGGCGTCCGGAAGGGCCTCTTCCGGCGCATCGGCCAACTCCGAAAGCGCGTCCCGCTCCATGTGATGTAAATCGCCCGGGATGATGAGCAGATGCAGCGGCTCGCCGAACTCCCGATTGGCGAGCGCCGAGAGGCGATCCGCCGCCACGACGGGATTCGGACTGCCCGCCCGCGCGATCACGACGCCGACCGTATCCAGTTCCGAGGAGAG
This sequence comes from uncultured Natronomonas sp., assembly GCA_964421165.1. Classification (GTDB taxonomy): domain Archaea; phylum Halobacteriota; class Halobacteria; order Halobacteriales; family Haloarculaceae; genus Natronomonas. The sequence goes on along the minus strand of CAYQWI010000141.1, from coordinate 2,090 downwards.
GAGTTCGGCCGCGTACTCGGCGCGCATATACTCTTCGTGGTCCGGGTCCGGACCGGTCGGCCCGGTCCCGACCTTGATATCTAAATAGACGATCGTGTGAAGCCCTCGGCTACGGTTGTCTTCGATCGTGTCGACGACGCTTCCGGGGACGTCGTCCGCCCCGTGAGCGTACGGAAACGGGAGCGTCGTCGCCTTTCCGAACCGGTAGTTCTGGAGTCCGCTCAGCGACGCCGCGGCCGCCTCGGCGGTCGTCCCGTGAACGATCCGCGTCTCGATTCCGCGCTCGACCGCCCGTAGGCGGAGGTCGACGTGCGTCGTCGAGATCATGGTGTCGCCGGCGGTGAGAAACACTGCGTCGCCTTCCTCGGCGGCCGCGAGGATCGGTTCGGGGTCTTGTTCGACGCCCGGCCGGTCTCGAACCTCGATGTCGACGTCGTGAAACGACTCGAGGGATTCGACCGTCGTTCCGGCGAGTTTGCTGGTGTAACACTCCGCGAAGACGCGGTCGGCGTCGGCGATCGCGTCCCGCCCTTCGAGCGTGATCGATCGCTCGTCGTAGAGTCCGAGTCCGACGAAAGTGAGCATATTACCGTTGCATCGGCAGACGGCAAAAGCCCCGCGCTTCATCGGTCGGAGATTTCGGCCTCCGCGGAACGGTACACTTACCGCCGCCGATCGCGGACGTTCGAGCATGTCGGTTCGCTGCGTCCGAGCAGCCCGGGAAAACGGCGAAGAGATCCGTCAAAAGCTCGCCGAAGCGGGAGCGCTCTCCGGGGAGTACGAGATCGAAGCCGTCGACGGAGAGATTTATCTTCCCCTCGAACCGGACTCGGATCCGACAGCGATCGATCCGGATCTGGAGGTCGTCGAGCGCGATCTCGATCGCCGCGACTCACAGACGCTCCCGGGAGATATACTCGGATTCGAGCCGTCGTACGAGCGGCTCGGCGATATCGTCATTATCGACGAGGACGACGACGATCGCGCACACGAGATCTCGGACGCGATCCTCGAATCGGATATCCCCGGGAAAACGGTCGTCAACCGCGCCTCGCCGATCGAGGGGGAGCTTCGGATCCGCGAGTGGGACGTGCTGGCCGGCGACGGCACCGAAACTGTGCACCGCGAGTTCGGCTGTGCGTTCGAACTCGATATCGCCGAGATGTATTTCTCCCCGCGACTCGCAACCGAACGGCATCGGGTCGTCCAACAGGTCGAGTCCGGCGAGCGGGTCTTCGATATGTTCGCCGGGGTCGGCCCGTTCGTGATCCCGGCCGCAAAGCGCGGTGCGGAGTGCGTCGGCTGTGACCTCAACGCCGCGGCGATCGAGTACCTCAGACGGAACGCCGACAGAAACGGCGTCTCGGATCGCGTGACCGCGATCTGTGCCGACGTTCGGGACGTCACCGGTTACGAGGGATGGGCCGATCGTCTCGTCATGAACCTCCCCCACAGCGCGGAGGCGTTTCTTGACACCGCCGTCGACCTCGCGAGCGACGACTGCCGGGTCCACTACTACGACATCCAACACGAGTCCGACCCGTTCGGCCCCGGCGAGCGAGCGATCCGCGCGGCCGCCGAGCCCGAATACGAAATCGAAGTCGAGAACCGACGGATCGTTCGATCGTACGCGCCGAAAGAGCACAACGTCTGTCTCGACGTTCGACTCCGCCAGAGACGATGACCGGACGGCGGCCGGCCGAGTTCGCAACCCTTATTTGGCGTATGCCCCCAGTATCTGATGCGCGCCGGAGTAGCTCAGCTGGCAGAGCGAATCCTTCGTAAGGATTAGGTCGAGGGTTCAAATCCCTCCTCCGGCTTCCTGCGACGAACGGACGTGAGGAGCGAAAGCCACGAGAGGGATTTGAATCAGGGAGGAGCTTGCTCCGACCGTGGTTCACAATCCCCTCCTCCGGCTTACTTTTAGCGAATTACTGCAAAGGCATAGACAGCAAGCCGTTTTTATCGATTTGACCCATCCGACAGAGGAAATTGAAGGCGGGTTTGCGGCCAAAATATCTGACTACATTTGTTCCGTTGACCGCACTCTCCCGCCGCCTTCCCGCAGAAATCGAGATTATCTATTCCGT
>CAYQWI010000140.1:0-5605 GCA_964421165.1 uncultured Natronomonas sp. | reverse complement strand
ATCCGGCCGTTCCGAACGACAGCGTGCCGATCGGACCCCGCGAACGTGACGATTCTCTCTTTAAGGCGTACCTTCGGACGCCGTATATACTTTTCCTCACAGGCTCGAACCGTTCCGCTAACGCCCCGAACTCGAACGCCGATCGGATACCCGTCTATCTCGTCGATCGTCGCCAGTACGGCCCGAAGCCGTTCGACTTCGCCCCGTCGAACCCGAATGACGGCTTCCCCGTCTCCCTCGTCAAACCAAAACTCGAACAGTTCCGCGTCCAGTGCGGCGCTACCGGCGTCACCGATAAAGTTTTGCGCCGAGAACCAAAGCGTCCGCTGGAACGCTCTCCGATCGATCTCCGCATCGGGCCACGATTCCAGTTCGACGGCGAGATACCGCCACCGCGGTCGAAGATGTTTCGGCAGATGTTTCACTGCCCTCGAATACGCTCTCGGTTCACATAGCTTCGGCGATCTGACGGGTGTGAGTCCCTCGAATCACTCTTCGGATCGTTCCTCGGCGACGACGCGGACGCCCGGTTCGACGAACTCCTCCGATCGGCGATATCGGTTTCGCTGGGCGAGTTCGCCCCACGCGGAAAGTCCTTCCTCGACAGCGTTGCGGTCGAATCCGATCGTTTCGGCGACCGCGCGTAGCTCCCTCGGCGCTCGTACCTGCAAGTGCGAGCGCGCGTCCGCGGAGACGACGTAGGGCGTCTCGTACTGTTCGACGAGTTCACGGAGCTTTCTGAGCTGGGAGATCGCTTCCACCCGCGGTCCGCCTTCGGATCGGAGCACGCGACCGAAGTTGAACTCCAGGTGGACGCCGTTCTCGGCGGCCGCTTTCGCGAGGACGTGATTGATGTCCCCGCCATCCATCGGATGTGCGAGCACGTCGACCTGTGATTGCTCGACGGCGAACCGGTTCAACTCGCCGCCGTGGACGCAGACGATCGTTCGTTTCGACCGATAGTTTCCGATGAGCCCGCTCGCTCGCCCCGGATCATCGGTGCGAATCTCGATCCCCGAAACCACGTCGATACCGTATTCCGCTTCGATCTGTTCGCCGTCGTACGTCGCCTGGGCGTCCCCGTGATTTCGAACCACGATCCCGTCGTAGCCGTACCTCGTCGCGGTTTTTGCGAACCGGGCGACGGTGGCTCGCCCGTCGGGGTGTGCGTGGACGCCCTCGTACATACTCTCTGGTGTGGTCGGCCCACTCTTTGCTGTTTTGACTCGGGTTTCGGGATCCTTACCCGTGAAGCAGGCGGATTCGACCCGCGGCCGCCCCGATACAGAATCCGGTGAAGTGAGCGGCAAGCGCTACCCCCGGCGCGGCCGTCGCGGCCGTGAGGAGCGCGGCGACCGATATGAACACGATCCACCGTCCCCGGCGACCGAGCGGAAGCCACGTGAGGACGCGCTCCGAAGCTCGATTCCCGACGAGAACGTATCCGAGGAGAGCGAAGATCGCGCCGCTCGCTCCGAGGACGACCGCACCGCCGAACGGTGCGAAAATCAAAACCTGCACGATCCCGGCGAGACTCCCCGACCCGATGAAGAACGCGTGGAACCTGATCGGCGTCGTCACGTACGCGACGAGCGGTCCGAGAAGGAGCAGCGCCAGCGCGTTCGAGAGAAGATGAATAACTCCGCTGTGAGCGTACACACTGGTGAGAAGCGTCCACGGACGGTGGCTCAGCGGGAGTGCGAGGGCGAACAGTTCGGCACCGAATCCGACGACGCTCCCGGCCGCCTGGATAACGAATACTCCTGCAAAAAGAATAAGCGATGTGAGCGTCGGACGGCCGGTCATATCTTCGGTTACGGCCGGGGAGACTTCAATACTGGAGATCGTCGGTGTATCGATCGAAGACGAATACCGCGATTGCTCCGGCGAGCGCCGGCGCCCCAACGAGGAGAAGTGTCGATACCGAAACGGCCGTAGTGTTATCCGTCACCTCGTGAACCGGGAGTCTGAGCGCACCGACCATGAGGCTCACGAGGAAGACGATCGTCGCCTCCCGGTATCGCTCCAGCGCGGCCCGGACGGCGTAGGCGACGGAGAACACCCCTACGAACGCGCCGGCCATGAAGACGACGAACGGAACGAGTGCGTCGACGAACGCCGAGAGATCCCCGCCCAGCGCCGCAGCCGTTCCGTCGACGACCGATCTCGGGATTCCGCTGACGTATTCGTATTGACCCATGATGAGCAGTAGAAACGCCCCGGAGATCCCCGGTAAAACCATCGCGGAGATCGCGATCGCTCCTGCGAGAAACAGCGTCGGGAGCGTGGTCGTGGTGGCGCTCGTCAGCGACGGATCAGTCACGACGAACGCCGCGAGAAACCCGATCGTCGCGACGAGCACTCGTCCGGGGGTTCGGGCGTCGATGTATCGATACAGCACGATCGCCGAGGCTGCGATGAGGCCGAAGAAGAACGCGTACGTCGGTGCCGGATACTGGGTGACCGCGACGTTCATCGCGGTGGCGACGGTCGCGGCGGCGGTCAACACACCCGCCCCGAGAACGAAGAGAAACGGCGCGTCGACGCGCAGCAACTCTCTCGCGAACGCTGCTCGTCCTTCGGCGGTGTGTATACCTCTAACGTGCCGTACCGCCCGCGGATCGAGCGCCGTCAACGCTGCAATGAGCCGGTTGTAAATACCGAGGATCACGGCGATCGTCCCGCCGGAGACGCCGGGGACCGTATCGGCCGCCCCCATACACATCCCTTTGAGAAACACCGACATCCATCCCCGGATCCCGGCGCTACGGCTCATCAGGGCGTCCGTACGATCTGTCTGTCCTGGACGGGGTCGTCACCGTCTTCGGCCGTGCCGTCTGTCTCCTCGTCATCGAACTCCTCCTCGTCGTCCGGATCTTCGATTTCATCGCCCTCATCCTCCGGTTGCGGCTCGATTTCGGGCTCCTCGAGTTCGACGGTGACCGGCGTCTCGTCATCTCCGATGACCTGTGCCTCCGAGACGTCGGCTTCCCCGATCGCCAGCCGATCGGATTCGATGAACTGATAACTCCCGTTCGCGCGGACGTCGACGTTCGTGTGACCGTTTTCGGGGCCGTACTCGTCGTAGCCGGTCGTCGAGTACGGAACCGTCATCTCGAAGTTCCCGTCGGAGTCGGTTTCGGCGTACTGCGTGTAGGTGAACGTCTCCCCGGTCGAGCCGATCTCCATCTCGACGCTCGCTCGAATCTCGGCGTTCTCGGGGCCGGTCCCTTCGACCGTCGCGCCGTCGACGCGCTCGAAGGTCTTCACCCACGAATCGACGCCGGTGAGCGGTTGCCCGCTCAGAACTCGGTCGAACGGCGACTGTGCGGCCGGACCGCCGGCGTGAACCAATCGGAAGTGCTGGAGCGCATCGATCCGCTCGGCCGGTTGGCCGAACACGCCGCCGTGGACGACGCTCGGATCGTTTTCGGCGGCTTCGCGGGCTTCTTCGACGCTGTCGTGCTCTTCGAAGAGATCGTCCATGGTTGCCGCGTCTTCGGGGAGCGTTGCGACGCCGTCCTCCGCGAAGTACTCGCCGAAGTTGACGGTTATCGTTCCCGGATCCTGAGCGCTCCCGTAGTGTTGATACATCCGAACGCGCATGCTCTCGTAGCCGCGCTGGGTATGCGTTCCGTAGACCGGTTGTCCGGTCTGAGGATTGACGACGGTGACGCCGATGTCACCGTTGGACACGTCGTGGCGCGATTCGAAGGCGGTCGGAGCGTTGTACTTCTGCGTGCCGGCGTAACCGAGCTGGTAATCGACCATGACGTAGCGGACGCCCTCGCCGTCGGAGTGATCCTCATCGAGTATCTCGAGGGCGTGCTCCTCGTCGTCAGCGAGGAGGAAATCGGCCGATTCGGTCGCGTGCTGCTGGAACGGGTTCGCGACCGGAATCCGCTCTCCACGCGTCGTTATGTAATGGCCGTAGTCCCACCACGCGAGGACGCCGTACTCGCCGTCCTCGTACTCGAAGTTATCCGTGTTCTCGTACGTTCCGTAGTAGTCTAGCCGCGGATCGTCACCGGTCCCGTAGGAACCTACCTCGGGCGTTTCCTCGGAGAGCCAATCGAGGCTCTCGCCCCACTGTTGCATCTCACCGGGTTGGGAGGCACTGTCGGCAGCTGCGACCGTCGCACCGGTCACGACGAGCGGTCCGGCGATGACGAAGAGAATGGCGACGACGACGAGGATCTGATACGGTTTCACGCTCGTCACGTCCCGCCGAACGTTATCGAGGTCGACGTACTGATAAATCCAGCCGACGAGGTATGCGTTGCCGGCCGCGACGCCGATAACGAGATAGTAATCGAAGCGGATCTGCGTGAGGGTAAAGAGGAGCATAAACGCCGAGAAAACGACGATCAACAGGTAGTCCGCCCGGGGACGTTTCCGGGTGATGACTCCGAACAGTAGGAGGGCGAACCCGCCGATCGCGGTGTACAGCCCCAGCCCGTAGTTCTGATAGAAGAACCCGACTGGGTCGGACGGCGCTTGCGCCTCGCCGATCGTCGCGCGAGTGTCCGTCACTCCGAGCCCGGCGACGCGTTCGAACTGCGAGACGAAGAAGTCGAACACGTCCGGGAGGACGAGCGCGATCAGGAGAGCCCCGACCAGCCCGGTTCCGGCGACGCCGGCGGGATACGCGATCCGTGGAAGATCGCGTTTCTCCCACAGCCTGGCGACGCCGGCCATGAACACCGCGCCACCGGCGACAGCGAGCGCGAACAGCGGATGGAGGATCGAGTAATCCGTCGCTGTCAACTCGGTCGTCACGATGAAAGGGAGGAGTAACACGGCGGCCGTCACCATCGCGACGACCGACGGGATCGTGATGTGATCCGGGCTGTACCCGCGGACGAACTCCAAAGAGAGCGTGACGAAGAGGAACGCCGCGAAGACGCCGAATATGAATACCGCCGGCGGCCAGTTCAACACGGCCAAAACGAGAGCGATCCCGAGGGCGACACCCCACTTCGCCGGCTCGCGAAGGAGTTCGAACTCCCGGGTTTCGATGAACTCGTAGATCGGCCGCTCGCGCTGGGCGACCGTTAGCATCTTCATTCCCAACGCCAACGCGACGAGCGTAAACAGCACTTCCGTGGTGTGGTGGCCGTAGTAGCCTGCGACGCTCCGCGAGAGGAACTGTCCGGCCGATAGCGCGAGCACGACGACGGCGATGACCCCGCCGAAGCGACCGCCGAGACGCTTTCCGATGAGATACATCGGGATCGCACACAGCATCGCGAAGATCGGGCCCGAAACCAGCGTCACCATGACGACGGTTTCTTGGGAGGGCGACCCGAGACCGACGATCAGCGCCGCCGCAGCAACCATCTGGTCGAGGATGGTTCCGAACTGCCCGACGCGGGTTCCCGTATCGAACCCGGTCCACGGATCGAACGGCATCGTGAACGGGACATTCTCGATGACGTAGTTCGTCGATCGGTAGTGGTAGTACGGGTCGTTTCCGCGGTAGAGCGGTTCACCCCCCTCGCCGATGTGGTTCGCGTAGTTTCGAACCCGTATCCAGAACATAAACAGCATGAGGGCTGCGAGGACGGGGATGTGATACAGACGATATACGGTATCGATCTGCGAC
>CAYQWI010000139.1:491-5623 GCA_964421165.1 uncultured Natronomonas sp. | reverse complement strand
CGAGGCTTCGAGCGCGGCCGTCTGAACGTCGGGTCGATCGCCGCCCGTTACCAGAGCCGCGTCCTTCACCCGACGGAGCTGGGTGAGCGCTTCCCCGGCCGACATCGCACCGACGACGAACCGCTGAACTCGGCCGTCGGTCGGCGCGTCCGTCGTTAGCAGTTCGGCACCCATCTCCGAGGCCAGTTCGGAAACCGTGACGCCGGCGAGCGTCCGATCCCGTGGGATCGTCCCGTACACGCGAATACCACGGCCCTCGAGGAACGGAACGACGTCGCTCGCGAGCGTATCGAACGCGGCGTCGGGAACGTCGTTGAACAAAATGCCGCCCAACCGATCCCCGAGAAGTTCTGCGGCCGCGAGCAGATCATCCACGTCTCCGATCTCGGAGAACGTCGCGACGAGCACGATAGACGCGTCCAACGCCTCGGCCAGGTCGGCGTCGGTTAGATCGATTATGCCGCCGGTCGTGAGCGATCCACCGCCTTCGACGATCATGCGATCGACATCGGCCGAGAGCGCTTCGAACTGCGAGCGGACCTGCGTTCTCAGCGCGTCCGGATCCTCGCGACCCCGAATCGCCTCCGAGACGAACGTCGGCGAGTAGACGATCGGCTCCATCTCGTGAATCTCGGCGTCGAGATCGAGTATCTCTCTGGCGAGTTTCGGGTCCTCATCCAGCGTCTTTCCGACTGCCGACTGGAGGCGGGTGCCCTTCGGTTTCATGTATCCGACGCGTTCACCGCGTTCGCGAGCGGCCATACCGAGCGCCAACGCGACGGCGGTCTTGCCTGTGCTTTCTTCGAGGGAAGTGACGAGTACGGTCATAGGAGTTCTGGATCGACGGTCGCACGAAGATCGATCGCGACGACGCCGTCGGGAGTCGCCACGAGCGGGTTGATGTCTAATTCCACGATCGCGGGGAAATCAGTTACGAGCTGTGAGAGACGCTGCATCGTCTCGACGATCGACGCCTCGTCAACGGGGTCTCGGCCTCGTGCGCCGCGCAACAGCGGCGTCGAGTCGATATCCTCGATCATCCCCGCCGCTTCCGGCTCCGAAACGGGCGCGATCCGAACGGTCGTGTCTTCGAGCACTTCGACGAAAACACCGCCGAGGCCGAACAGCAACAGCGGTCCGAACTGCGGGTCGCGGTTCATCCCGACGATCGTCTCCACGCCGGCGTCGAGGTCGACGAGTTCCTGTATCTGGACGCCGATCACTCGCGCCTCCGGCTGGTAGTGATCAGCTCGCGAGATCAGCGTCTCGTAAGTCGATTCGACATTTTCGAGCGAGACACCGACTTCGACGCCGCCGATATCCGTTTTGTGTGAAATGTCCGGGGACACGATCTTCATGACGACGTCCCCATCGATACGGTCGGCGACGTTTCGGGCCGCGTCGGGCGAGGTGACGATCTCGCCGTCCGCGGTCGGGATTCCGTAGGCCTCGAGCAGCTCCATCGACTCGATGCCGAGGGTGTTATCCGTCCCTGTCTCGACTCGTCCGAGTATCGAACGGGCAGCATCGGTATCAACGTCGAAGGTCGCCGGAGATTCGTACGTTCGTTCGCGAATCGAGGAGTGACGATACAGCGCATCGAGACTTCTGACTGCTCGCGTCGGATCGAAGTACGTCGGCGTTCCGACGCTCGAAAGCGTCTCGGCGGGGTCATCGACGGACTCACCGCCCATCAAACAGACCGCGAGCGGGATCTCCTCTCGCCGCCTGAATTCGCGCACTCGTTCGGCCAGTCGGTCGAACGAGAGGACCGCGGTCGGACACGCGATGACGACGACGGCTCCGACGGACGGATCCGCCGCAACCGCTTCGAGTGCCGCATCGAATCGCTCGGCGGGCGCGTCTCCGATAACGTCGACCGGGTTGTAGACGCTGGCTGTCTCGGGCAGGACCTCGGCGAGTCGTTCCCGGGTCTCTCTTTCGAGTGACGCCAACTCGAGATCGGCGTCCCCGATCGCGTCGGTCGCGATGACGCCCGGACCACCGGCGTTCGTCACGACGGCGACGCCATCGGCCGTCGGGGCCGCTCCCCCGGAGAGCATCGCGCCGAAATCGAACAGTTCCTCCGTCGATTGTGCTCGAATCACGCCCGCTTTCTCGAGGCCGGCCTCGTACGCCGCTTCGCTGCCGGCGATCGCGCCCGTATGCGAGGAAGCCGCGCGGGCGCCGGCTTCGGTTCGGCCCGATTTCAGAACGACGATCGGCGTTTCGCTCGCGATTCGGCGGGCGGTGTCGACGAACTCGGTGCCGTCTTCGATGCTCTCGAGATATCCCAGTACGACGTCGGTTTCGGGATCTTCGCCCCACGTCTCGATGAAATCGGTCTCGTCGAGGACGGCTTTGTTCCCGAGCGAGACGATATCCTTGAAGCCGATATCTCGGTCTGCGGTCCACTCGAGGATCGCCGTGACGAGCGCGCCGGATTGGCTCATAAACGAGATGCGACCGGGACGCGCGTTTCGCGGACTGAACGTGGCGTTCAGCCCCGACGGCGTCGAGATGACCCCGAGGGAGTTCGGACCGACGATATTGAGATCGTATCTGTCGGCGAGCGTTCGAAGTTTCCGCTCGCGTTCGATCCCGTCTTGTCCCGCTTCCCCGAACCCGGCAGTGATGATCACGAGGTTTTCGACGCCGGCTCTCCCGGCTGATTCGACGACCTCAACGGCGACCGCGGCCGGAACGACGACCACCGCCAGGTCGGCGTCCGTCTCCGCGACGTCGTCCCGGCACGGAAGCCCGAAGACGCGATCGACGCTCGGGTTTACCGGGATCAGTTCGCCGTCGAAATCCGCGAGGAGATTCTTCATCACCGCGGCTCCGATCGATTCCTCTCGCTCTGTTGCACCGACAACTGCGACTCGCTCGGCGTCAAATATCCCGGCTACCGTTACCATCCATACGCTGATCCGTATCGAGGGGAAAAGTAATCCCCGATCGGAACGCTACGATCCGGAACACCTGTGTCGGTGCAGGTGCGTCCGCTCGGTGTCTCGGTCCTCCGGAGCGGTGATCGTCTCGGCTGTAATGCGTTCAGTCACCTCGAACATACTGATATGCTGCAGTTCGATACCCCGTTCGCGGTACTGCTGACAGATGTGCTCGGCGAAGTTGGCCGGGAGTTCGTCGTTTTGTCCCGCCCGGCGAACGCTGTTCATAAAGAACCGCTGTCGGTAGGTGTCGTGTTGACGCTGAAGCTCCCCGTCGTACGGGCGGTCCCAGGTGAACGGTCGGTCGTTGAACACGTCGATTTGTTCTCCCGCAGAGGTACGCGCTCCGAAGACGTAGTACCGATCGGTCGTTCTCGGATGGGGCGCGAAGACGCTCCACTCGGGTTGGACGATGCCGACGCTCTCGGCCGTCGCGTGAACGTACGATCCCGCCGTATGCTCCGAAACGTGCTGATTCAATGCCCGTTGATCGTAGCCGTCGTCGGTGACGATCGTCCCGAAATTCAACGCGAAGAGTATCACGACGATTCCGAGTGCCACCACCACCGCCGTGAGTGCGACGGTGTGAGCGGCAGTTTTCACGTTCGAGTACCGCTGTGGAACGACGCGAACGTCCGGCAACGCTACCGCCAGCCTCCGGCCGCCCGAGACGAAGCGATCAGAGACGCGACCGAGGACGAACCGCCGACGGATCGTCTCGACATCGTCCCAGACCGCCGCCGGTATGAAAAGCAACAGCCCGACGAGAGCCACGTATGCGAACGCGCCGATTCGAACGGTGAGCGCAAAGGAGAGATGTCCGCCGACGAAAAGCGAGAGAAACGCCGCCCGGGGACGACCGGGAAGCAAAACGAGCAGCCACGCGCCGAGAAGCATATACAGCCACAAGAGCCCACCCAACTCGAGGACGAGCGGGTACTGTCGAACGACGTTCCCGAGCAGAAACGTCATCTCGTCGATTCCGAACACGAGCGGTGCCGCCTCACCGCTTCGCCACAGCGACGACTCGAGCTTGTGAACGCCGTTGACGACGTACATCACGACCATCTGAAACAGGGCGAGCGCGGCCGCGATGCCGCCGACGCTCCGTCGAGAGAGCCCGTCGGAGTGAACGGCGTCGACCGACCACCGCTCGCCGAGGGGTAAGAAGATCGCCCAAAAGAGCAGGAGTCGAAAGAGCGTGTCGGCGTAGCTGAGAACGAACGGGTTGTGGTGATCAAGCGAAACGACGAACAGGAACGAACAGACGGTCGCCGCTCTCGTTCGATAGCCGATCGCGAACGAGAGACCGACCAGTGCCTGAAGCACGAACAGAGCCGCGATAGCGTACGGATCGCTCGTCAGAAAATACACCGAGATCGCGTGTTCGGCCGTGTGTCGAGCGGCGAGTTCGGCCGGCACGACGCCGTCGTCGGTGTAATAAAAGCCGAAGTTCCGCGCTCGAAGCAGCATATCGGCGACGATCAACAGTCCGAGACCCATCCGGAACAGCGCGAGCGACCGCGTGTCGATCCGGAGACAGCGACCAGCGTACCCGCGGGCACTCCGGTAGGCCGACGATATTAGTTCGGTCGAGGTCATGTTTCTGATCGCTTAGCGTCCACTCGTCGCTGGGATCGAGTGGAGGATCCGATTGGACCCATTGTTATTGATCGTGACGCTTTGAGGGACGGTGTAGACGTATTTCGATGACACACTATCGATCTTTCGCAGTGTTCGGTGCCATTATTGCTCCTTGTTGACGCTTGAGTGTTCGGACAGGCCGAACGACGTCATATTAATATCCTCCGTACAAGAATCATTTTAGTATTTTTTGAGATCATTCGCATAATAGTTGTTGTTATCTAGATATCTCTATACCACACATAATAATAAAATAAGTGATTTGAATAATAACACTTTTGTCGGTGCTATCCCTCGAAAGCAATATGCAGCCATCCAGAAGAACATTCGTAAAGTCCGGAGCGGGTCTCGTAGCACTCAGCACGCTTGCCGGCTGTGCCGGAGACGAAACTGGGAACGGTAACGGTAACGGAGACAGTGACGATTCCGACCCCGAACCGGAGCCAGAGCCGGAACCGGAGCCGGAAACAGAGTTGGCTACCGTAACATTGCTCGTGGAGGGGGTTGGTGGTCACGGTCACGATCACGACGACGATC
>CAYQWI010000139.1:0-391 GCA_964421165.1 uncultured Natronomonas sp. | reverse complement strand
ACGACGATCACCATCACGACGATCACGACGATCACCATCACGACGATCACGACGATCACCATCACGACGATCACGACGACCACCATCACGACGACGACCACGACGACCACCACGACGACGATCATAGCAGTGCCCTCAGCGACCAGGAGATCGAACACGCCTGCGGCCACATGGAGTTCGATGAACCGGAAGAACTGGACGGAGGTTCATCCGCTGATGATGCACCCGTGATCAGCGCAACGCATCAGCCGTACGATGTCACGTTCGAGGGTGACAGCGCGTTCGTCACGTTCGAAGCGGACGACGAGGATGGCCACGATCACGACCACGACGACGATCACGACGACCACCATCACGACGACGATCACGACGATCACCATCACGACGACGA
>CAYQWI010000138.1:0-5627 GCA_964421165.1 uncultured Natronomonas sp. | reverse complement strand
ATTTTGGCGTATCGGGCGATAAGGGGTCGATTTATCCGAATACGACCAAGAGAGGGAAACGTTGAAACGGGACCCACGAGTTGGATAAAACGCTAACAATAGAAATTGACGACATTGAGACTATCGCGGTGCTCGGGGCCGGGAACATGGGTCACGGTATCGCAGAGGTCGCCGCCCTCGCCGGGTATCGCGTTAACTTGCGGGATATCAAAGAGGAGTTCGTTCAGAACGGGTACGAGCAGATCGAGTGGTCGCTCGAAAAACTGGCAGAAAAGGATCGGATCACCGACGACGCGGCCGAATCGGCCCTCGGAAATGTCGAGCCGTACGTCGACATAGAGAGCGCAGTCGGTGACGCCGACTTCGTTATCGAGGCGGTCCCCGAGAAGATGGAGATCAAGAAGGACGTCTACGGGGACGTCGAGCAGCATCTGCCCGATCACGCGATCATCGCTTCGAACACGTCTTCGCTTTCGATCACGGAGCTGTCCGAGCAGACGAATCGCCCGGAACAGTTCTGCGGGATGCACTTTTTCAACCCGCCAGTCCGCATGCAGTTGGTCGAAGTCATCACCGGCGAACACACCGCCGAAGAGACGCTCGATGTGACCGAGGCGCTTGCCGAAGAGATGGAGAAAACGCCCGTCCGTGTCCGAAAGGACTCGCCGGGATTCATCGTCAACCGAATACTCGTTCCGCTGATGAACGAGACGTGCTGGATGGTCACCGAGGATGTCGCTACGGTCAAAGAAATCGACTCGACGACCAAATTCGACATGGGGCTTCCGATGGGCGCGTTCGAGCTCGGCGATCAGGTCGGTAACGACGTCACATACCACGTCCTCGAGTACATGAACGACGTGCTGGGGGCGGCGTACGAGCCGGCACCGTTCCTCGAAGAGATCGTCGAGGACGAACGCCTCGGAAAAAAGACCGGCGAAGGGTTTTACGACTACGAGGACGGGAATGGCGTAGAGATCCCGACGGACGCCGGATCCGAAGAGATTGCCACGCGGCTCATCGCTGTGATGGCCAACGAGGTCGGGAAGCTCGTCGAGAACGACGTGTCGGATCCGGCCGCGATCGACGAGGCAGTCATGCTCGGTGCGGGATTCCCGGAGGGTCCGGCGAAGATGGCCGACGATGTCGGTCTCGACACGCTTGTCGAGACGCTCGAATCGCTGTCTGAAGGAACTGATCATCCGCGCTTCGGGGTTTCCGACGGACTCCGGACCGCTGCGGAGGCTGGCGGGTTCCACGGCGACGATGACGACGACGGTGAACTCGAGTTCACGAACGTCGAGGTTCGCTACCCCGGCGACATGGTCGGTCAGATCGTGCTTGACCGTGAAGCTCGGATGAACACGATCAGCCCGGATCTACTCGAAGAGCTCAGCGAAGCGATCGATCTGCTCGAAGCCGACGACGACGTGCGCGCGCTTCTCGTCACCGGCAAAGGCGATCGAGCGTTCTCGGCCGGTGCTGACGTGACTTCGATGGCGGGCAACGCCCAACCGCTCGACGCGGTCGAACTCTCCCGAACCGGACACCGGGTCTTCGGAAAACTGGAGGAAACGGATATGCCGGTCGTCGCGGGGATCGACGGCTTCGCTCTGGGCGGCGGGCTGGAACTCGCGCTCTGCTGTGATTTCCGACTCGCCTCCGAGCGCTCCGAACTCGGAACACCCGAACACAGCCTCGGATTGCTCCCGGGCTGGGGCGGAACGCAACGGCTCGGCCGCGTCGCCGGGCTCGGCCGCGCCAAGGAGATCATCTTCACCGCCGAGCGATACGACGCCGAGACGATGTACGAGTACGACGTCGTCAACGAGGTCGTCGACAACGAGGAGTTCGACGAGCGCGTTCACGAGTTCGCCGCCGATCTCGCCGCCGGGCCGCCGATCGCCCAGAAGTTCACGAAACGCGCGATGCACCGAGGGTGGGAGGATATGGACGCCGGACTGGAGCTCGAAGCGCAGGCGTTCGGCCACCTGGTCAACACCGACGATCTCATGGAGGGCATCACCGCCTTCATGAACGACGACGACCCCGAGTTCGAAGGCAAATAAATCGCCGGAGTGAGCATTCGAAACGCTCTAGCGGGGTCGTACCCTACCGTCGAGCGATGGTTGGATCACGGACGCTGACGGCGCTCGTCGGAGTTATCGTGAGCATCGCGCTGAGCGCGCTGTTGTACGTCTACACCGGTTCGCTGCTGTTTTTTCTGTTCGTTCCGTTCGTGCCGTTTTTGTTTATGAACCGAGGCGAACGCGGAGGCGGATCCGAACGACCGCCGGTGCGCTCGTGTGAGCGGTGTGACTTTCGGACGCGAAATCCGGCGTTCGAGTACTGCCCGAAGGACGGCAGCCGGCTCTACGAGCAAAACGACGCGGAGCGGACGAATCACTAGCGTCGATCAGACGTGTGCGTCGACGGTCGGTCTGTCGTCTCCCAGTAGCTCCGACTTCGGGTGTTCACGAGTGACGGTTATCGGACACTCCTGAGGCGCCTGTGAGTCGTCTTCTCTGAGCATGTACTGGGGCCACTCGCGATCGCCCTCGACGCCCCAGTCGCCGAGGTCCGCGTGCGGGCAGACGCCGTCGTACTCTTCGAGCCGTCCCTGAATAACGTCGCGAGCCTGCTGGCCGGAGGCTTTGTCGGCCGTCACGTTCAGCTGTTCGAAAAGCGCCCGCGGTTGGAACGTAACTTCGAGGCCGATCGGGCAGTACCGGCTCTTATACGTCTCATAAAACGGTGCCCGGCAGGTGGGGAACATCGGTTCTCCGCCGAAGGAAAATTCCCAGTAAGGATCGTCCGGATCGGTCGGGATGTCTTCGGGCCACGGTTCGGGGTCGTGAACGTGTAAAAACTGCAGGATGTGCCACAGGATGTCGTGATAGTCGGCTTCCGAGAACGGATGCTCGGGGGGCTTGAAGAACGTTACGAGCGATGCGCGGTCGCTGTGGTCTCTCCAGCTATCGAGGTACTCGAGCAGTGTCCGCCCGAGGTCGAGGAGGGCGTCTTTATCGGTCATCGACGGGACGGCCGTGTACAGCGGATCGCCGTTTGCGACCGATTCGACGCCGAAATAGCACGGGAACGGCGAGCCGTTTCGTTCGCCCAATAGCCCTTCACGAAACGAGTTCCAGTGAGCGGCGACCCAGTCGGGAGCCTCGCCCGACTCGACACGGGCTTCGAGAGTCGCCTGCGTCTGTAGTTCGCCGACGATGGAGTTCGTCATATAGCCGGTGTACGGGCGCGAACGGTTTCTATCGAACGGTTTCGGAAATCGGTTCGACGGTCAAAACGGTTCCAGTCGCTCGCCGGTGTATCCCTTTAACGCGCTGCCGACGAAGACGAGCCCGAGCAGGATGAAAAACCCCGAAAACCCGGTCGTCCCCAAAAGACAGCTGCCGCCGGGGCCGGTTCCGACGCAGAACTCGTGGCCCGAGGCCAAATAATACACCCCGAATAAGACGAACAGCAGTCCGATCGAGGCGTCCGTCGCGGGTCCTTTCTCTTTCCGTAGGTGAAACATGTCGGATAGGGTGTGAATTGATTCTAACTGGGAGCTATTTAATCATACCGACGAAGCAAGAAAAGCGATACCGAGACCGAGCTTCTAAACGTCCGTTAGAGCGGGATCACGATCGAGAACACCCATGCGGTGATGAGGCCGGTGAAGGCAATGATCGTCGTCATCGCCGACCACGTCTGGAACGTCTCAGCCTGCGTCAATCCACCCATCTCGCTGACGATCCAGAATCCGCTGTCATTATACCACGAGAAGATGATGGCTCCGGAGCCGATCGCCATCATCAGGAAGACCGGGTGAGCCGCGTAGTCACCGGCAAGCGGAGCCATCATGCCAGCCGCGGTGAGCAGCTCGACCGTCCCGGATCCCTGTGCGATCCGAACCATCGCGGCGACGAGCCACGCGCTGACGATCAGCGGGATACCGATCCCGGCGAGGAGGTCGGCGACGTACTCACCGACAGCCGCTTCGGCGAGCATACCACCGAAGGCGGCACCGCCAGCAGTGATCGCGATAATATTACCTCCGTCTTTGATCGCCGTCACCAGCTCTTCGCTGAACATGTCGGTACTCATATCCGAATACCGCCAGAAGGTATACGATGAGGCCAGCGCTGCGGCGGTCAATGCGAAGTTCGAATCACCGATGAACTCACTGACCAAGACGGCCTGCTCATATTGTGGGGCGAACGTTGTGAGAATCGTGTTGAACGCGATAAGTACGACCGCAAGTAGAATCGGCAGAAGCGACTCGAACAATCCAGGCAGTTCCGAGGTCTCCGTTTCGGCTGCCTCCATCAGATCATCTTCGCTCGTCCCCATAACCTCACGAAGCGGAATCTCGATTCGGTTGTTGATCCAGCGGCCGTAAATGACACCGGCTATGATCGAGGTCACGAGCGCCATCGGAATTCCGATCAAGATGGCGATCCCGAGATCGACATCGAGTGAGTCGGCCGCCGCTAGCGGTCCCGGGGTCGGTGGAACAAACATGTGCGTTGCGCCCGCTCCGGCGGTCAGTGCGACGATGAAAAGTGCATAGTTCTTACCGATCCGAGCGCGCATCGATCGCGCGATCGGAGCGAGCAAGTAGAAGACATTATCGAAGAACACCGGAACAGACAGTACGTACCCGCTGCTGAGTAGTGCCCACTCCGAACGATCCCGACCGGTCAGCGACATGAATGCGCGGACGATCCGGTCGGCTGCCCCGCTGTCCATCAAGGTCTTTCCGATGATCGCCGCCATCAAGATCGGGATACCGATCGCAGTCATGGCACCACCGAATCCCTCCGCTGTAGTACTTGCAGCCTCAGCAAGCGGAACCTCGGGTGATATGAGTCCGACGATCATCGTCGTGACGATCAGCCCGACGAACGCGGGCAGTTTGAGTTTAAGCAACAACACGACGAGCAGCGCGACTCCGATAACGAACACCACCAACGGGTTCAACAGCGTTTCAACCTGACCAACCACGAACGCGTCCGAAATGGCTGACATCAGGTGACTCGAATCGGCCGATGGATGTATGCCAGTTGACACCATACGTCACTAACTAAATTATAATAAATGGTATATAAAATTTCCCCCTCTGAGATAATAACGTAAATCTGCCAACAGTGATGATAACTTCGGTCAGAATATGGAGAATACTTTTGTTCTCGGGTCCGAACCGCGAGAAGATGACCGACCATCAGATTACAGCAGTCGAGACGATCCCGGTTTCCGCCCCCGTCAAGGAGCCGTTCGGGTACGCACAAGCGTGGGTCGACACCCGCGAGACGACGCTCGTTCGCATCGAGTCCGATGACGGAACGGTGGGATGGGGCGAGTGCTGGGGACCGGTCGCCGGCACCCGCGAAACGATCGACGAGTTGCTCGCTCCGGAGCTGCGGGGAGCCGATCCGCTCCGCGTAGAGGCACTCTCGGATCACCTGTACGACCTCACCCGGGCGGCGTATCAGTCGACGGTTCCGCTGCCGGCGCTCTCCGGCGTCGATATCGCGCTGTGGGACCTGAAGGGGAAGTTGCTCGATACCTCCGTCGCGACGCTTTTGGGTGGCCGCAAACGTGATCGGGTGCGAGCGTACGCG
>CAYQWI010000137.1:0-5661 GCA_964421165.1 uncultured Natronomonas sp. | reverse complement strand
CCGAAGCGAAGGCGGTTCGAGACGCCGTTGAATCCGTCCTCGAAGACGGCCCGCGGACGCCCGATCTCGGCGGCGACGCGTCGACGGCGGACGTGACGGCAGCCGTCATCGATCAACTGTAACCCCGACGGTTTACCGTTCTTCTGCCGCCGTCGCCCTGACTTCGTCCCAGCGTCCTTCGGCTTCGAGGTGTGCCTGTAGCTCTTCAGCGTACGCCGTCACGAGCGTTTCTGCGGTATCTACTCTCGATTCGTCGACGTCGTTTCCACTGTCACCTAATCCGAGTGCGCCGAGGAGCGAATCGAGTAAGCCGCCGCCGGAGTTCGAACGGTTCTGTGGCCCCGCCATCGGATCCATCTCGGATATCTTTTCGATCTCGGGCATCATCCCCGGTAGCTTGGTCGTATCCGCGACGATCTCCGCGGCCGCTTCGTCGTCCGGATTTTCGATTTCGAACGTCACCGACGTCATGATGAGCCCCCATTCTTGGCGGCTGAACTGTGAGTTCTCAACGCGTGACGAAAACTCCCTGTCGACGGTCATCCGATCTCCGATGATCATGTCCTGCCAGTCGGTCATACGCTCGGGTTTGTCCCCCGTGGTCTTATACGCTGGCGGACGATCGTTGCCGGTCGTAAACGACGAGTTCCGTATGTGGCGAACAGGCGGCGCTGTACTGTCCGACGGCCGCGCTATATCCGAAGTCGGACAGCGAACGTGTCGATCACGGGGGGTCTGGACCCCTCATAGTATATAAAAGTCAGGACGAACAGCGCCGTTCAGAACGCGTTCGGTGTGATCTCGACGTCGGCGTAGAGCGATTCTCTCATCGCGGCGTGAACGTGACAGATCTCGTTGCCGAGTTGGATGACCTCATCGATCTGCTCGTCGGTGAGGTCGGCTTCGACGTGCATGTGAAAGCGGATCGCCGAGAGATCGTCGCTGTCGTCGAGGTCCGCCTCCGCTTCGGTTTCGACCTTTCCGAGATCGACGTCGAGTCGTCGGTTCGCTCCCGCTCGACAGGCGAACGTATAACAGGAGGCGTAGTCTGCCACCAGTACTTCGTTCGGTGTCGGCCCTTCGGATCCGGTGGCGTCGATACTGAGTTCGAAATCACCGGCGCGGCTCAGTGCGTGATACTTCTCTTCGTTGACGGTTGTCGTTTCTATGTCCGACATAACGATTCGAACATCGCGGCGAGAACGTAAAAAGATACGGCGATGTGGCACCCCGGCCACTGCTACCGCTCTACTCGAGTGTGAACGACTCGTCGCCCTCGAGGATGATCGGTTCCGCTTTCGCCCCCGTGGCTTTCAGTTCCCGTTTGAAATCGTCGGTATCGATCTCGATCGGCGGGAACGTATCGTAGTGCATCGGCGCGACGTAGTCGACACCGAGCCAATCAGCGGCGATCGCGGCTTGACCCGGACCCATCGTGAAGTGATCGCCGGCGGGCAGTGCGGCGAAGTCGGGTTCGAGGAACGGCCCAATGACTTCCCGCATCTCGACCATCAGACTGGTGTCGCCAGCGTGATAGAACGTCGTGCTGTCCGGATCCGACTCCTGGGTCGGCTTTTTATCCGAGATGACGAATCCAGCCGGCATGCCTGCGGAGGTCTCATACCCCGTCTCGATGCCGTTGGAGTGATCAGCACGCACCATCGTCACCCACGCGTCACCGCATTCGACCGTTCCGCCGAGGTTCATCCCCATCCCCCCGACGGCGTCCTCGAAGCCGTAGTTGTCGGTGGCGTAGCCGACGAGCTCTGGCGTGGCGACGAGCGTGGCGTCACTGAACGCGGCGGCGTCGGCGACGTGATCCTCGTGGCCGTGCGTCAACAGGACGTAATCGGGCTCATCGATGTCGTTCGGATCGAGGTCTGTCTTCGGGTTTCCGAAGAACGGATCGATGAGCAGGTCGGTACCATCGACGGTGACGTACCACGTAGAGTGGCCATGCCAAGTAAGCTCCATTGCGGGAGTACCTACTGCGCTCAGTACCTTAATATTGGGTGCCAGCTCTCACTCTTGATCGCATTCTGACGCTTCATAACCGTCGAAACCGCGATCGTCGAAGCTACGTCTCCCGATGCGTACAGTCGCTCATGGACATCCGGCGAACCGAATCCAATGCGGGTGCGGTGTTCGACGACGCGCTCTCCGTTCGACGTACCGTCTTCATCGACGAACAAGGCGTTCCCGAGGATCGCGAACTCGACGGGCGAGACGGCGATGCGATCCACTTCGTCGCCTACGACGGCGACGATCCTATCGGCGCTGCGCGGCTTCGCGCGTATCGCGATCGCGAATCCGCTGGAAAGATCGAGCGGGTCGCGGTCCTCTCGGCGTACCGGGGCGACGGCATCGGCCGACAGCTGATGGACGCGGTCGAAGAAACGGCGGAAGGGCTCGGCTACGGCGAGCTGTTGTTGTACGCGCAGACGCCGGTCGTCGACTTCTATCGGGCGCTCGACTATCGGACAGAGGGCGAGATGTTCGAGGATGCCGGCATTCCGCACCGATCGATGCGAAAGCAGCTGTGATCGGTGGCTGTTCGGTAACGGTTTGGTGATTCGCTCGGAGAACACTTATGCGATTCACCGGCGAGAGTTCGCGCATGCGATTACTCCGATTTCGAGATCCCGATGGGGACGTTCGCTACGGTGAACTAGTCGACGGCGAGACGATCGAGGCAGACCCGAAACGTGTCGGTCGGGTCAGTGACGAAATCGAAACGTTCGATCCCGCTTCCGTCGACGTCTTACCGCCGTGCGAGCCGACGAAGATCGTCTGTGTCGGCCGCAACTACGCGAAACACGCCGCCGAGTTAGGTAACGAGGTACCGGATCGACCGCTTCTGTTCCTCAAGCCGCCGAACGTGATCGCGAGCCAGGGTGACGAGATCGAACTACCCTCCGGGAAAGAAAGAATCGAACACGAGGCCGAACTCGGCGTCGTGATCGGCGAGCGCTGTCGGGACGTCTCAGCGGCCGATTTCGAGGACGTCATCGCCGGCTACACCTGCGTCAACGACATTTCGAACCGCGACGACCAGCGGGTCGAAACCAACTGGGTTCGCGGGAAGGCCTTCGATAACGCCGCCCCGATCGGACCGGTTATCGCGTCCCCGGAAGACGTTCCCAAAGATGCCGCAGTGCGATGTCGCGTCAACGGTGAACTCAGACAGGACGCTCCGCGGAGTCGTTTTATCTTCTCGATTCCGGAGCTGATCGAAGAGATCACCGCGTATATGACGCTCGAACCCGGCGACGTGATCGCGACCGGCACCCCCGAAGGGGTCGGTCCGTTAACCGACGGCGACACCGTCGAAGTCGAGGTTGAAGGCGTCGGCGTACTCGAAAATACGGTTCGGATCCCCTGAACGGCTCTCGGTTTTTCAGAGCTCATCACCGTCTCGAAGCCCGTGGAGGTCGCGCGGATCGAACTCGACAACCGATCAAAAGAGCGGAACGGGCGCGCCCAAAAGGCCGCCGGTAACGAGGAGGCCGACCGCGAAAGCCGCACCGATCAAATAGAAGGGGCGGGCATTTCGAGCAGGTTCACGGATTTTTTTCGCTTCGATGCCGCGATTTGCCTTCGCGCTCCCGATCTCGACGACCGCGGCGAGTCCGAACCACAGCGCCAACATCGCCAACACGAGATAGCCGCTCGTCGTCCCGGTGAGCGACCCGACCGTATATAAGGTCCCGGCGAGGTGACCGCCGGTCACGAGCAGTAAGACCGCGCTGAGCCGCGTTATCCACTGCAGTTTCGAGACGACACCTCCGAACGCCTCAGGTGAGAGTTCGCCGTCCATCGCGAGCGGGAGGACCGCTGCGGTGACAAAAAGCACTGAGCCGGCCCAAAGCGCGGCGAAAGCGGTGTGAACCGTATACATCGCGGTGTCTACGACCATATCACATCCGCGCTCGGGATGAACTTATAAGTACCCGAATAGCCCGGGCGTATTCGCGGATGTTTTGCCGTAGTGAGGCGATCTATCGTATATGGAACTCCGGGCGGCGTTTCGACCGGCAGGCGTCACCGCGGTGGTCGGCGCGGGCGGGAAGAAATCGACGCTGTACGCGCTCGCGTCGGTGCTCGGTCGGGCCGTCGTCACCGCGACGGTCCGGATCCCGCTCTTCGACGATCGAGTCAAGCGGCTGATCGTCACGGACGACCCCGTCTCAGCCGTCCGAACCAACGATCGCTGGCCGCTCGGCGTCGTCCCCGGCCGCGACGGCGATCGGGATCGGGATCGGTATCTCGGATACGAACCGGGGACGATCGATGAACTCGCGAGCGACGTAGGCGCCCCGATTCTTATAAAGGCCGACGGGGCGAGAACCCGGTGGCTCAAAGCGCCGAACGACGAGGAGCCGCAGCTCCCCCGATCGACGGACCTCGTCGTCCCCGTCGCGAGCGCCCGGATCGTCGGCCATCGCCTCGATTCGGGACACGTCCACCGCCCCGAACGGGTCTCCTCAATCGTCGACCTGTCCGCCGACGATCGGATCGGTCCCGAGGACGTCGCGACCGTTTTGGCCCACGATCGTGGCGGGCTGAAAGACGTTCCGAACGGCGCTCGCGTCGTTCCGCTGATAAACATGGTCGACGACGAAAAGCTGGAAACCACAGCGCGCGAGATTGCCGAGGGGATACTCACCAGCCATCGCATCGATCGCGTCGTTCTCGGTCGAATGGACCGTGGGCAGGTTATCGACGTCGTCGGATGAGTCATACGGACTGTTGCCGTCTGCTATCGGTGATCGTTGCTGTCGGAGCGATGAACCACCGACATAAGGCTACTACAACCAATCCGGGGGGGAGGCTCGACCGAAAGCCGAAACCACAAGTACGGATTCGACCGTTGGTTTCGATATGCCACTCGAATACACACACTCGCCGGTCACGGTGGACGGAAAGACGGCGGTCGTCATCGGTGCGACGAGCGGAATCGGCCGCGCGATCGCGCTCGGGTTCGCATCGGACGGCGCGGACGTGGTCGCCGCCTCGCGCTCGAAAGAGAGCGTCGAGCGAACCGCCGCCGAGATCCGAGAACGCGGCGCGGACACCCTCGAGATCACCTGTGATGCGACCGACCGCGACGATGTCATCGAACTGCGCGACGCCGCCATCGAGGAGTTCGGCGGCGTCGACGTGCTCGTGTACTCTCCGAGTTACATCGCGCGCGAAGGGGTGCTCGACGTGAGCGAGGGCGACTGGGATGCGGTCTTCGACGTTCAGCTCAAGGGAGCGTATCGAGCGACGCAGCTGTTCGCCCGCGAGATGGATGAGGGAGCGATCATTCACATCGCCTCCGCGTCAGCCTCGACGGCGATTCCCGATCTCGCGGCGTATTCGACGGCGAAAGGCGGGATCGACGCGTTCACCAGAGTCGCCGCCGAGGAGCTGGGGCCGGAGATCCGGGTCAACGCGATCCGCCCGGGATTCATCCTCACGGAGCAAACGCAGGGGACCTACACCGACGGCGAGCCGAGATACGAGACGATCAAGGCGCGGACGACGAACGAGCGCCTCGGCCGTCCGGAAGAGATCGCCGGAGCGGCGGTGTATCTCGCCAGCGACGCCGCCAGCTACACGACCGGCGAGATCCTCACCGTCGACGACGGGTTCATCGCGGCGGCGTTCGACGAGTAG
>CAYQWI010000136.1:0-5668 GCA_964421165.1 uncultured Natronomonas sp. | reverse complement strand
GATCGACGGAGGTGTGCTGTCGGTCGACGACGATGAAATCGAGCGACGATCCGCACAGCGACTCGGCGAGCGCCGGGGACTTGCTTTTGAAGAACGTCCCGACGGAGGTCGGTCCTTCGGTTAACTGTGCGGTCTGTGGCGGCCGATCGTTCATATCAACGTACACGACCGGGAGATGGTATAAATGCGCGGAGTGAGGTGGAGTGTGAGCCGTGGCGTTCCAGAACCGACGGCTCTATCGATCGGATACAGCTCGACCGGATTCGTGTCGGTCGTTCAGATCTCGATCGGGGAGA
The DNA here is from genome assembly GCA_964421165.1 of uncultured Natronomonas sp. Lineage (GTDB taxonomy): Archaea > Halobacteriota > Halobacteria > Halobacteriales > Haloarculaceae > Natronomonas. The sequence continues at coordinate 5,372 of CAYQWI010000136.1, read as the reverse complement.
GTACGTCACGGACACGAACGATCCCGTCAGCGTGGACGGAGACCATCCATTCGTCGAACCGAAACGAGAGATACTGCCCGTCGGTGCTCGTCCCGGTACCCGAAAAAAGGTTATTGACGGCGTCCGGATCGATAAAATCGTGCATCGGGGCCAGCTCAAGCGGGTCGGCATCGGCCGCTTCGGCGACCGCCTCAACGATTACTTCGGCCGGTGAGTGACTATTGTGCTGTGTATATACCTTCTCGGCTAGTATCTCACAATCTTGATCGACTGGTTCGTCTTCTTTGCTCATCCTCTCTCGGTTTCACAACAGACCGTTCCAATATAAACCTTCGAGACATTTCGGCCGAGTTCGTAGGATGAACGATTCCGTTCGTTTTACCATGCCGTTTGTATCAGGTTACCTTCGGTAAGTTGTGTCTAACAATCCCCCTCAAGCGGTTCTCCGGATTAAACGACCCGTTAATCGCGGGGGCGGCTGCTGACCAAAAATGTCTGGGGGATCCTCGAAGCCGATACCGTCCCGCGGGTTCTCCTACTGATATCGAAAGCGTGTCTCTCGCTTTGCCCGTGGCGTCATAGCGTGCCGATGAATCTCCCGTGACGTCCGATCATCGATCGTTCGATATGAATCGTCCGGCCGTCGATTCGGATCAACCACACGAATCTTAATACAACCCCGGAACACAGATCGTTTCACGCATGGGATTATCTACCGACCAGCGCCGAGACGTCTACGAGAACTTGCTTCTCACCCGCAGATTCGAAGAGACCGTCCTCGAGGTGTACGAGGCGGGCGGCATACCGGAACTGCCGCATCTGAGTATCGGCCAGGAGGCGGTCGGCGTCGGTGCGTGTTATGCGCTCTCCGACGACGACTGGGTAGCGCCGTCTTTGCGAACGCGGGCGGCGATGTTGATGCGCGTCGATCTGAACGAAGTCGTCGCGGGGATGTTCGGCACCCGATCCGGGCCGTCTTCGGGGCGGACCACCCAACATCACATGGGGTCGACGGAGCGACGAATCCTCGGCACGACGGGACTCGTCGGCAGCCACCTCACCGCCGCAGTCGGGGCCGGACTGGCGAGCACACGGCGATAAACTTCGCCGCGGTGGAGGATCTCCCGGTCGTGTTCGTCATCGAGAACAACCTCTGGACGGAGGAAACGCCGATCGAAGACGTCACGGCGATCGAGGAGGATCTCATCGAGTTCGTCGGACACGACCTGCCGGCGGAGGTCGTCGACGGGCAGGACGCGGACGCGGTGATCGGTGCCGTCGACGAGGCGGTAACGCGGGCCCGAAACGGCGGCGGCCCGACGGTTCTCGAAGCCAAGACGTACCGATACCGCCCCCACGCAGAGGTCATCCCGGAGCGGCGACCCGAAGCGGAAATCGAAGCGTGGAAACAGCGGGACCCGATCGATATCTATCGGGAGCGACTGCTCGAAGACGGCGTCGTGGACGAGGCGTGGCTCGAAGCGCTCGACGAAGAGATCCAAGCACGGATCGACGAAGCGTTCGAGTTCGCTGCGAACGACCCGCTCCCGGAGGAGGACGTCATGTATCAGGTGTACAGCGACGTGGATGTCGACCGAAACGGGGGTGTCGTCAGATGACTGAACTCGACGTTCGGGACGCGATCAACGAGGCGCTGGCCGAGGAGCTCGCTCGCGACGAGACGGTGTTTCTGTACGGGGAGGACGTCGGCGATTACGGCGGTCTGTACCAGGTCACCGCCGGGTTACAGGAGCGCTTCGGCGAGGACCGCGTGTTCGACACGCCGCTGTCTGAAACCATGCTCGGCGGGACGGCTGTCGGTGCGGCGCTGTCCGGGACGCGACCGGTCGTCGAGATCATGTTCGGCGACTTCCTGGCGATCATCGCCGACCACCTGATCAACTACGCCGCCAAGATGCATTTCAACTACGGCGACGGAACGAGCGTCCCGTTAGTCGTCCGGACCACGTACGGCGCCGGGGATCAGTTCGGACTCCACCACAGCCAAAGTCCCATCTCGTGGTTCATGAACGTCCCCGGAATCAAGATCGTCGCGCCGTCGACGGCGCACGATTATAAAGGGTTGCTGAAGGCGTCCATCCGGGACGACGATCCCGTACTCTTTCTCGAGAACAAACTCCGCTATGAGGAGTCCGGGGACGTTCCAGACGAGGAGTACACGGTGCCGCTGTGTCGATCCGAGGTCAAACGCGAGGGCGAGGACGTGACAGTCGTCGCGATCGGTGGCATGGTCGACGTGGCGATGGACACCGCCGAGGAACTCGCTGCGGACGGGGTCGATGTCGAAGTGGTCGATCCCCGGACGGTCGTCCCGCTCGACAAAGAGCCGATCTTCGAGTCGGTCCGAAAGACGCACCGGCTCGTCGTCGTCAACGAGGCATCGACCTTCGGTGGATACGGCGCGGAGATCGCGGCGGAGGTGGCCGAGGAGACGCTGTTTCACCTCGATGCGCCGATCGAGCGGGTCGGCGCACCGTTCACTCCCGTCCCGTTCGCCGAGAACCTCGAAGAGGCGTATCTCCCCGACGCTGACGACGTGATCAGCGCGGTTCGGAACACGCTATGACCACGCACGAACTCACGCTTCCGAAAGGCGGCAAAACGATGGAGGAGGGGATGGTCGTCGAGTGGCTCCTCGAGGAAGGCGACCCCGTTTCCGCCGGTGAGCCGGTCGTCGTGTTCGACTCCGAGAAGATGACGAGCGAAGTGACGGCCCCAGCGGACGGCGTCCTCGTCGAACGGGCCGTCCCGGAGGGGGAGACGGTTCCGGTAGGGACGCTTCTCGGTCGAATAAGCGATTCGAGCGAGGAACCGTCCCCCGAATCGGCATCCGGCGACACGAGCGCTGCCGAGGGGGGAATAGAAACCGACGGCGAATCGTCGACAGTCGTCATGGACGCCGAGGAGCGCTCGTTCCGGTCGACGCCCTCCGCGCGTCGCGTCGCCCGTAAACACGACGTGTCTCTGGAGGCGGTCGCGGTGGAAACCGGGGCCCAGACGGTGACGCCGGACCTGATCGAGCGGTTCGTCGCCGACGATCCCTCGACGGATTCGGACGGTCGCCGTCACATCGAGTCTGAATCCGACGGAGCCATCGATCCGAGCGAGCTGTCCGTGGATCCGGTCGCCAACCCCCCGGAATCGGACGTGCTCGGCTCCCCGTGGGCGCGCGTTCTCGCGGCCGAGTACGGCGTCTCGGTCGAGGCGATCGGCGAGACGCTGGGCACAGACCGCGTCCGCGCCGAGCACGTTCGCGAGTACGCGAGCGAGCGCGATGTCACGAGGGAGGTGGTGAGCGAGGCCGACGACGACGGAGCGGTAGCGTCCCGGACTGTACACTCCGATACGTCCGAGGCAGGTCCGACACCCGCCGTCGCCCGGGAGGAGACGCTGACCGGCCCGGCCGGCGTGATGTTCGATCGGATGGAGCGAGTGAACCGGGAGTACGCCAGCACGACGACGGTCGCACGCGTCGACGTAACTGAACTCATGGGGCTGTACGATCGGCTCTCGTCGGTGTGGACCGAGCAGACGGACGCGTCGCCGTCGATCACGGCGTTCGTTCTCCGGGGGGTCGGACGGGCGCTCCCGGACTACGAGACGCTGAACGCGGAAGTCGTGGGCGATCGCGAGATACGCGTCTACGACGACATCAACGTCGGTATCGCGGTCGATACGGATAACGGGCTCCTCGTTCCGACGATCTACGGAGCCGACGAGCTGACCGTCCGTGAGCTCAGTCGGGAGATCGAGCGGCTCGCGACCGGCGCTCGCGATCGATCGCTCGACCGGACCGATCTCGAGAACGGGACGTTCACCGTCTCGAACGCCGGCAACCTCGGCGCGTATATAAACACGCCACAGATCAACCCGCCACAGACCGCGATCCTCGGCGTGTGCGCCGTCTCGGAGGAGCCCGGCGTCGTCGATGGTGAGGTCGTTCCTCGGAAGTTCATGCACCTGACGCTCACCTACGACCACCGGATCGTGGAGGGTTCGACGGCCGTCGGCTTCCTCCAACGCGTCGCCACGTTACTCGAATCGCCGGAGGCGCTGCTGTCTTGATCGCCGCCGGGTCTTGTCTCTCACAACGGCGGGGTCTCACATCCCGCAGCGCTAGTATCCCAGGCCGAACGCCCGGTTGAGACCGAGCGCCAGAAACGAGAGGAAAAAGAGTCCGGCGAGCGTCCCGAAGGCGACCGCCCAGCCGAACAGATCCGCGGTCAGGCCGACGCCGACCGAACCGGCCGCCCCGAGGACGGTGTACACCGTTCGGACGAGACCGAAGCCAGTCCCGCGCTCCTCGGTCGAGAGCGCGTCCATGAATCGAGGGTCGATCGCCGCGAAGAAGCTCGATCCGACGCCGGCCAGGGCGACGCCGGCGGCGATGGCGGGGACTCCGGATCCCCAGACGATCAGACCGAGGCCGATCGAGCCGGCGAGCATCGAGCCGGCGATCGCGCTGTCTCGCCCGTAGCTGTCGGAGGCGCGACCGATGACGATCTGACTGCCCATCCTGATGATGAAGAACCCGGAGAACGCGATCCCCGCCGCGGTCGCCGAGTAGCCGTGAAAGACGATGAGAAACGCCGGAAAGAACGACAGCAACCCCTGAGTGACGTACGTTCCGGCCATCGCGATGAAGAGCGGAAACGCGATCGCCGAGCGCGAAAGCAAGCCGAGAAGGGAGCTCAGTTCGAGGCTCTCCCGGATCGGTGTATCGGGGCGTTTCGGCTCGGTGGGTCGGACGCCCAGGACGAACAGCACGAAGATCGGGACCCCGACGAGGACGGTCAACGCGACCGCGGGTCGCCACCCGTATCGCACGCCGACCCACGCCGACAGCCCCGGCGCGATCAGTCCCGCCAGCGGGCCGCCGATCGAGTGAATCCCGATCGCGGTGCCGATGTCGTCGAACGTCTTCGAAAGCAGCGTCGTGGCGACGGCGTAGTGAAGTCCCGCAACCCCTCCGAGTGCGACCGCCGCGACGACGAACACGCCGTACACCGGCGACAGCGCGAGCAGGAGACTCATCACCGTCGTTCCCCCCACGGCGATCGAAATAATCAGCTTCTCGCCGTGCCGATCCGCGAGCAGACCGCTCGGAAACTGCGCGAGGCCGTACGCGAGCCACATCCCCGTCAACGCGATCCCGATCAGCGTGTTCGATATCGCGAAATCGTCCGTGATGAACGGGACGACCGGACTGATCGCCAATCGCGCGAAGTACGTGACGAAGAACGCGAACAGACAGAGAAGGAGAACCAGGTGCCGGTACTTCCAGTCCATGGAGGTATGTATACGGCTCGCTCAGCGAATCCCCATGAGCGTAGTGGTTTCCTCGGGAACCG
>CAYQWI010000135.1:2389-5742 GCA_964421165.1 uncultured Natronomonas sp. | reverse complement strand
TCTTCGAGATACTCGCCGCGACGCATTTTGTACTCTTCCATACCGATAGGTATCGGAATCCGATGGTTTACTGGTTTCGTTCGGCCTCCAGCCACGCGTTGCACTCTGGACACGGGTCGCCGTCACGATAGCCCGAACTGGCCTCGACACTGAACGAGCACTCCGGACAGACGATCTGACCCTCGGGGACGGTTAACCCCGACAGCGATTCGGTGCCCGGGTCCGAGGACTCGAGAGCGCCATTGTCATCGTCGTCGCCGCCATCGCTTTCGTCCGACTCCGCGTCGAGATCGTCGGGCCACTGGCCGGGCTGTCGTTCCGGTTCGCCATCGTCGTCAGTGAGGATTTCGGCGTCTTCCTCGTCCGGAGTCGGCGTCTCCTCGTCGAGATCGACGGGATCAACCGTCGATGTCTCGGACGGGCCGGCGTCCGGTTCCGGCGGATCGTCGGCCTGGTCGTCTGCGGAGTCCTCCACCGCGTCGCTCCGTTCGACGACACCGCCGAGAACGCTTTCGGGTTCGCCCTCGGTTTCGTCGACGTCCGACTCCGTGACACGTTCGGCGTCAGACTCCAAATCGACGTCGTTCGCGTCGACGACGGCCGTTACCTCGGTGCTCTCGGAGACGACGCGCTCGGTCCCACAGCGACTACAGCGCTGTATCTCGCGTTCGGTCGTGACCACTTCGCTGCCCTGCTCTTCACGGTCGCGTTCCACGCCGGCGGGCTCGAAGGCGTGGCCAAGTATCGAACACTGAAGTCCCATTACCGGAACGTGGCCGTGACAGAGATATAAAGCTTGATAGGGATTATCCCAACTTTCGACAGGATCGCCCGATCCGAGAGCATGGGCGACACCCAGCGAGTCGGAGATTTCGCCGAACGGTTAAGACCACGCCGGACGAATCGGCGCGTATGCAGGCGAAGCGGGAATTCCGTGACCGAGATCGAACACAGGTCGCGGTGCTCGACGCGCTCGTCGACCGGAGCGAAGAGGGGATGACCGTGTTCGAGTTACGATCCGGCGTGGAAGTCGAGATCGACGAGTTGGAGACGGCGCTCGCGGAGCTAAAATCGGCCGAGCTCATCACCGTCGAAAACAACGACGGGTCGATGCGGATCTATCCGGACGACCGCGTGGTTCCGGAGACCGATCCGAACGCCGACGTCGAGCCGTCGATTCTGGATGGGATCCGCGAAAAGCTCGGGCTTTGACCTCGCCGCGAGACGCGGGCGTTTTACTCTTGGGCCACTGATAGGGGACAATGACAGTCGTCGCGGATCTACACGAATCTCACGGCGCGACGTTCACCGAGCGGGGCGGGCGTCGGGTCGTCGACCATTACGGGCGTCCCGAGCGAGTCCACAGCGCCGTCAGGAACGTCGTCGGGACGGTCGAGATGGGGTACGGAATCGTCGAAGTGACTGGCGACGATCGGATCGAGTTCGTCGATAACGCCGTCACGAACGCCGTTCCACGATCGGATGGGCAGGGCGTATACGCGCTGTTGCTCGATCCGCAGGGCCGGATCGAGACGGAGCTGTACGTGTACAACGCCGACGAGAAACTGCTCTGTTTCGTCCCGCCGGGACGCGCCGAAGGGCTGGCGGACGAGTGGGCCGAGAAGACGTTTATTCAGGACGTGACGGTTCGCGACGCGAGCGACGGTTTCGGCGTCTTCGGCGTCCACGGGCCGAAAGCGACCGAGAAGATCGCCTCGGTTCTCACGGGGCCGGGGTCGCCCGACGAGTCGCTGTCGTTCGTCAGGGGGACGATCGGCGATTGGGGCGTGACGGTCGTTCGGACGGACGATCTGACCGGTGAAGAGGGCTACGAGGTGATCTGTACCGCAGCCGATGCGAGCGACGTGTTCGACGCGCTCATCAATCACGGGCTCAACGCGGCACCGTTCGGCTACCGGACGCTCGAGTATCTGCTGTTGGAAGCCGGAACGCCGTGTTTCGAGACCGAACTCGAAGGAACGGTACCGAACGTCCTCGGCCTCCGGAACGCGCTCGATTTCGAGAAGGGATGTTACGTCGGCCAGGAAGTCGTCTCGAAGATCGAAAACCGAGGACAGCCGTCGCGTCGGCTGATCGGACTCCGCCCGAACGCGATTCCCAACCGCGGCGCGGCCGTCTTCGACGGCGACGAACACGTCGGCGAGATCACCCGCGGCGATTACAGCCCCGCGCTCGATGCGCCGATCGCACTCGCACTCGTCGAGTACGGAGCCGAAGCGACGGGGGTGACCGTTCGAATAGACGGTGCCGACATCGACGCGGAGCGAACCGCGCTTCCGTTCGTCGACGGATCGGCCGTCTCGAAGCGGATCCCGACGTACTAAAAGGGAGACGCTTACTTGCTGAATCGCTCGGATACTTTTTAACCTACCGGGGTGATAGCAGGACAAACGATGGCAGACGTATTCGCCGTGACGAGCGGGAAAGGCGGCGTCGGGAAGACTACGACGGCGATCAACCTCGCCGTCGCACTCGAAGAGGCGGGGCACTCGACGGCGGTGCTCGACGCCGATCTCGGGATGGCGAACGTCGGCGAGTTCCTCGGGATCGACTCCTCCGCGACGCTTCACGACGTTCTCTCCGGGTCGGCGTCGGTCGAGGAGGCGCTCGTGGAACTCGACTCGGGACTGTCGGTGCTCCCCGGCGATCCCGACCTCGGGAGTTTCGCCGCCGCCGATCCCGACGGGTTGGGGACCGTCGTCGACTCGCTCGCCGAACGTCACCAGTACGTTATCGTCGACACCGGCGGCGGACTGAGCTACGAGGGGATCTATCCGATCGAACTCGCCGACGAGGTCATCCTCGTCACGTCGCCGTTACCGGCGGCCGTCTCGGACACAAAAAAGAGCAAGCAACTGTCCGACCGACTCGGCGTCGCCGTCCGCGGCGTCGTCGTCACGCACGCGGTCGACGGGACTGATGCGGACTCGATCGCGGCCGACCTCGGCGTCGAACTCCTCTGTAGCGTTCCGGCCGATCCGACCTTCACCGAGAGTGCGATACAGCGACAGTCGGTGTTCGAACACGCGCCCGACGCCCCCTCGACGGCGGCCTATCGTCGATTGGCGTCTGCTATCGCGGGGAGAGAGGGCGTCGAAACGGCCGAACCCGGAGACGACGGCGAGAATGAATCCGGGGACACGGATGCGGAGGCCGAAACGGAACCGGAGTCGAAAGGAGAGGCGGAAGCCGGAACGGAGACGGGTATCGAAGAGCCGATTGACGAGGAACCGGAACCCGTTTCGAAGCCGGGATCGCCCGAGGCGAGCGAGGGAGTTGACTCGATCGATGACGAAGAGACGGAACCGGTCGATGACGAAGAGACGGAACCG
>CAYQWI010000135.1:0-2289 GCA_964421165.1 uncultured Natronomonas sp. | reverse complement strand
TCGATGACGAAGAGACGGAACCGGTCGATGACGAAGAGACGGAACCGATCGATGACGAAGAGACGGACGCCGCCGGAGACGTGGAAGTCGAGGGGATGGGCGCGACCGATGACGAAAAGATCGGAGACGACGCGGGCAGCCCGACGGGCGATGAAGCAGAGGAGGTCGGAGGAGAGGAGAGCGAAGAAGCCGACGAAATCGGCGACGAGACCGAGAGTGAAAGTGAGACCGACGCAGCCGAAACCGACGACTCGGAAGCCGGAACAGGAGAAGCCGACGAGGCCGAAGACGGCGCGTCTGAAGCCGGAACGAACGGGGGCGACGAACCCGAGAAGAAATCCGGCTTTTTCTCTCGTCTGCTCCCGTTCAGATAGCGCCTACTCGGATCGGTCGACGCCCATATCCTGAAACACGCCGGAGAGGCGGGACTGAAACGCTTCGAGATCGTCCAGTCGCTCGTCGACGCGTTCGAGTTCCCGCTCGATCGACTCGATCCGCGCTTCGGCGTCGTCGTGGTCGTCCCCGAGCGCGTCGAGATTCGATTCGAGGCCGTCGACGCGTTCGAGTTCCTCCGAGAGTTCTTCGATCGATGAGCGAGCCGACTCCGCCCGGTCGTCGAGCGTTCGGACGTCCGATCGGACCTCGTCGAAGGCGACGTCCATCGGGCCGTGTTCGTCGATGAACTCCTCTAAGGTTTCGGCATACGCGGCGAAATCCCCGACCTGCTGTTGGAGGTGTTTGATCTTGACGTCCCGGCTTCGACCGGGCTCGAGTTCGGCCCGGAGTTGGGCTTTCGTCTCGCTGTCGACGTATCCCTCGCGAAGTTCTTTCAACAGCACGCGCGCGATACCGCCGGACGGGGCGGCGACACTCGTCCCCGGTGTCGCGTCGTCGTCCACTCGTTCGTTCGAGCTGGCTTTCTCGCTATCGCTGCCGTTCGCTTCGTCGCCACCGGCGTCCGCAGTCAGCGAGTCCCGCTCCCCGCCGACGAACTCCCGGAGTTCGTCCGAGCGCGCCGAATCGAGCAGCTCGTCGAGCGCCGTGTCGTGATCGTCGTCCATACCGTCCCCTGCTCACCCAAGCGTTATAGGAATTATCGTCAATCGAGCGCGGTTATCGTCCAAACCCTCAAATACGGCCGGGGACCGGCGACCGCCGGTGCTACCGTTTCCGAGAGCTCTCCAGTTCGATATCGAGCCCATCGAGCATCTCTTTGGCCTCAGCCCGCTTCTCTTGATGCTCTTCGAGGAACGCTTCCATGAGTTCGGCGGCCTGCTCTTTGCAGCCGCCACAGAGCCGCTCGCCGCCGACGCACTCCTCGTAGACGCGCGTCGCGAACTCGTCGTCGTCGCTCGCGAGCAGATACGCGTACAGTTCGTACACCGGACACTCGTCGGCTTCGCCGCCCAGCCTTCGCTGTTCGTCGGCCGTTTCGCGCCCGCCGGTCGTCGCCGACTTGACTTTCTCGTAGCCCTCCTCCGGATCGTCGAGCAAGCTGATGTGGCTCGCCGGGATCGAGGAGGACATCTTCCCGCCGGTCAGTCCGGTCATAAAGCGGTGGTAGATCGACGACGGCGGGAGGAAGCCGTAGCCGCCGTGGTCGATTTCGACCTCGCGGGCGAGTTCTTCGGCCGCGTCGCGGTCGAGATCGAAGCTGTCGATATGGCTCTCGTAGACGCGCTTTTCGCCCTCGATCGCCTCGATAAGCGCCTCGAAGGCGTCGTCGGTCGCGTTGCGGTCGAGGAATCGAACGCGGGGACGGAGCGGTTCTTTGCCCCCGGATTCGAGTGTTTCGACGACGCCATCGAGTACGTCCGATCCCGGAGATTCGGCTTCGAGCCACTCGGCGGCGTCCGTACAGCGAACGTCCGTTTCGGGATCGTCGACCGACCCGGAGAGCGCCTCGTACGCGCGAGCGACGAGGGCGCGTTCGGCGTCGTTCAACTCGAAGCTCGCGTACGCCTCCGTCACCTTGAAATAACGCATTCGCCCCGCCAGATCCCGGGCCAGTCGCATGTGGGGATCCTGATCGGGACCGACCGGGATGACGGTCGGCTTCGGCTCGTCCAGCTGCGGATAGAGGATGTCGGCCATCTGGGTGACGACCGACTGCATGTACGAGACCTCGGTTTCGCCGTCGAAATCGTAGATCGCGCCGAGTTCGGAGAAGTTCGCTTTGGTTCCCAACTCGAAGGCGAGATCCTGCACCTCGCGGTTCGTCGACTGTCGATACAGCGTTCCGTCCTCGGGATCGAAGCCGAGCGCGATGAGCGAGAGCAGATAGCTCTC
>CAYQWI010000134.1:0-5767 GCA_964421165.1 uncultured Natronomonas sp. | reverse complement strand
GCGGTCTTCGGTGAACATCTCCGTCTTCACCGGCCCCGGCGCGACCGCATTCGTGAGAACACCGTCCGCCGAATACTGTTTTGCGAGCGATTTCGTGAGTCCGAGCAGTCCGCCTTTCGAGGCCCCGTAGGCGGCGTCGGTCGGGCTCCCGTCCGTTCCGGCGGTCGAAGCGATGTTCACGATTCGCCCCCCGCCCTGTTCGAGCATGACGGGGAGAACGGCACGACAACAGTAGAGTGCCCCTTCGAGGTTTACCCGGATCGTCTGTTGAATCGTCTCATCCGACGCCATTTCGAGCGCGGCGACGTGAAAGACGCCCGCGTTGTTGACGAGTACGTCGACACCACCGAACTCCTCGTTGGCTCGATCGACCATCTCGCCGACCGCGTCCGGATCGCTGAGATCGCACTGGTGCGGGAGCGCATCCTGCCCACTCTCTCGAACCGCCTCGGCGACGGTCTCCGCCTCCTCGCGATCGCTGTTGTAGTGGACGAGGACATCGTGATCGTCCCCGAGATCACGGGCTATCGCGCTGCCGATCCCGCCGCTTGCGCCGGTAACGAGTGCCGTGCGTGTCATAGATACACGTGTTTCGACTCAGCGTATTAAATGGATACACTGATCTGCACTCGATCGCGTCCTCACAGCCGCCGGGCGAGCGCTTCGCCAGCCAGCGGTGCCGCGAAAACGCCCCACATGACCACGAACATACCTATAAAGGAGACGTACGGGGCCGGATCGAGAGCGTTGACAAACGCGAACAGGCCGCCGAACGCCAGCCCGATACTCGCCCCGGCGATCCCGCCGGCTCGCGTCGTCGGTTCCTTGAGGACCGCGCTTCCGACGATCCCCCACGCCATCCGGCCGCCGAGCGCTCCGCCGAGCGCGAACATCGTCTCGGTCGTATAACCGATCGCCGCGCCCGCCAACGCAGCGGCGAGCGCGACCGATAGCGCGCGACTCGGGATCGACCCGCGGCCACAAAGGCGATAGACGATCGCGAGATACGCCGCCCCGAGCGTCAGGCCGGCGACGATATCGACGACGTAGTGAACCTCCAGTACGACTCGGGACACCGGGATCAAAACGCAGAGCAGCGCGGCGACACCGTATCCGCGACGCGTGCCGATCAACAGCGCGAGACCGCCGTAGACGACGACCGCCGAGACCGAGTGTCCGCTCGGAAATCCGTATCCGGTGGCGGCACCGATCTCCGCGAACAGCGGGAGAGCTCCCTCGGGTACGACGCCGGCCCCCGCCGGCTGTGCCGCTCCGGGCGGTCGAGGCAACCGGAACAGCTCTTTGAGCATCGTCGTGGTCGCCAGCCCACCGAACGCGAGCGCGATCACGAACGCGGCTTGCCGCCGTGAGAGCGACACCGGTCCCGGGAGGGTCGGACCGAACCAGTACAGCGTTCCGAGAAACAAAAAGACGAACCACACGTCACCCAGCGCCGTTAGGAGCGCAGCGAGAACCGCAACCGACTCGGAGTGTCCGGAGACGATCCCGATCTCACCGACTCCGCGACTCATCGACTTTCGAATCGATCCTTTAGCCGTCCCGGGAGCCCGGCGACAGTCACCGTCGTCCCGACGATGAGCATCAACGCGTAGAGGCCGAGCGTCGACAGCCAGATCACGATCATCGCGAGGATCGCCCAGCCGCCGGAGAGATAGTAGAACGCCCCGAGCGTCATCGCAGTACCGTACAGCAAGACGAGGTACGGGCCCCACCCGCGGGCCTTTCCGCGCCGAAGCCGCGCCCGAACGTACCGTTTGAGATCGCGTTCGATCTCCTCGCGGTGGACCGTCCGATCGTCGATCTGCTCTTCGAAGCGGTCGAGTTCGTCGTACAACTGTTCGAGTTCCTCGCGAAGTTCGTCGGTCGATGCCTCGTCGTCGGGTCGATCACGTGTCATAATTCCATCGAGTACTGCGGTCGGTTCGGGCGTCGGTTCGTCGTCGGCGGGTGCCACGCCGGTTCGTTCGTCCGCTCGCCCGGCGAGAACGGCGTTGAGGACGACCCCTAAAAGAAGCAGGAGTCCGCCGAAATACAAGAAGGTAACGAGTAACAGCACGCCGCCGAGAACGCCGTATGCCTGATAACTGCCGGCGACGCTCGCGTAGAGTCGAAAGCCGGTCTGCAACGCCGTCCAGCCGACGGCGGTGAACACGGCCCCCGGTAGCGCCTCGCGGACGGTGACGGCCGTTCCCGGGAGGACGTAATATAAGGGGAGCAACACGACGGTGAGGCTGGCGATCAGTACGGCCGTCCCCACGAGTCCGACGGCGTCTCGCCTCTCAACGATCGCATCGATCCCGAGGCCGGCGATCACCGCCCCGACGATGATGGTCGCGGCGACGCCGATCCCGACGGCACCGAGCGTGATGGTGGCGTTTTTTAACTGGTCGAGAATCGATTCCGGTCCCGGATCGCCGTACACTTCCGAGAAGGCGATATCTAGCCCGCGAAAAAGTCGAAGTCCGGACCAAAGAAAGACGGCGAGACCGAATATCGTTGCCCCTCCGCGTCCCGCCGCCCCGGCGAGCGCTTCGGTGATGAGGTCCCCGGCCCCCTCGCCGAGCACCCGCGAGATTTCGTCGACGAGTGCTCCGACGAGTTCGTGCTCGCCGAAGATCGAGGTGACGACGAGCGCGAGCAAAAGCAGGGGAACCAGCGAGATGAGTGCGTAGTAGGCTAGTCCGGCCGCGATGAACGTGATCCGGTCGGACTGAGCGCCGGCGACGACGCCGCGAACGACCGTCGCCGTCCGGTCTACGTACTCCTTCACGCTCTCGAATATGGGTGAACACTACATATAATCGGTGGGACCGCGCTGGCCGCTGCGAACGCCCTCGTGTCAACCATGCCGGTGATCGCTGCAGCGATCAGGCCGATCCGAACACTGCGGCTTTGATCTCTGTAACGTCCGCATCCGTTTTAAACGTCGTCCCGCCGTAGTGCGTTCTCGACGCCTCGTACCCGGCCTCGTGGAGTCGATCGAGGAACTCATCCATCGCAATACTCGGCTCGTTCCATCGCTTATAAATACGGTGTTGATCGTAGTGGGTCGGTCGGTGGAGTTCGCCGGCGATCGTCGAGAGGAGATCGGACGATTTGGACGCCGTTCCGAACGATTCGTCGAGATTGTCCGCGACCTGCGAAACGAACTCCGCGTCGTGGGAGGGACCGAGCCAGACGGGGCCCGCAGTCCACGTCGACTGGCCGCACTCGGGACACTCGACGATCGGATCGGCGATGAGCGTCGCCTCGTGGTCGCGCCACAGACACCGCTGGCAGTGATCGATGTAACCGAGCTTCTCGATCCGGCGATCGGCCGCCCGCGCGCCGCCGTCGAGACGGAGGTACGTCCGAACGTAGTGGCTCGAAACGTGGCTCAACACGGGCGTCGCGGCGATGTCGTATCGGGCAGCCGTCCGGACGAGCGCCGAGAGCAACACCCGTAGCCCCATCTCCGCGTGAAACTCCGTGTTTCGCGGGACGGCACCGTAGCTTCGGACGCCGCTTTCGAAGTGCGCCCCACAGAGCGGCGCGGTGTCGGTCGCCGTCACACAGACGTACCGTCGAGCGCTCCGAAACGCCGCATCGGCGAACGGGATCGGCGTCCCGAACGGGTCGAGATCGACCACGTCGTGTGTCGTCTCGTGCATATGGGCGTTGACGTTTCGGTGGTGTATCTCGCCGTCGAGCCCGTTCCGTTCGAGGTTTTTCCGCGCGAGATCGATGGCTCGTTCGTCGACATCGCAGCCGGTAACCGAATAGCCCGCGCCGGCGGCTCTGACCGCTCTGATCCCGCTCGCCGTCATCGCGTCGAGATACGAGTCGCACTCGTCCGCGACGGTGTTCAAGACGGCCACCGTCACGTCCCGGTTCAGTTCCTGAACGGGGTTATAAAAGACCCCGTCGCCAGATCCTTCGCTCGCGCCGTGTCGCGTCTCCGGCACTTCGATCGTGACGGCTCCCTCGCGAACCTCCATACCACCCGTTGCCGACCGGGTGCGAAAAGCCACACGCTTGCGCGGCGGCCAGTCAGAATCGAAACGTATCTACTCGCGGTCTCGAACCGCCGACTCGGCACGCCGGATGACTTCCCTGACCGGGAGGTCCGTCCGTTCGGCGACCGCGGCGGCGTCGTCGTACTCGGCGCTCACGTCGTACACGTCTCCCGCGTCGTCGCTGGCGATTTTCACCGCCACGCCGTACGTCTCGCCGTCGATCTCGAACTCGACCGTTTCGAACGTTCGCTCGGCGATCCATCGGTGGCCGGTCGGTGATTCGCGGACTCCGAGCGTCCCCGTCTCGTCGGCGAGGCGTCGGGTTACCCGCGCGGCGTCCTCCGGTTTGACGACGACCTTTATGAGGTGGCCGGGACGAGATTTCTTCATCGTCGCCGGGATCACGGACACGTCGCGCGCGCCGACCTCCGATAGCCGCTCCTGTAACCCACCGATCGCCTCCGGCGTCACGTCGTCGACGTTGGTTTCGAGGACTCTGATCTCGTCGCGAACGAGGCTCCCGGTCGCCGTTCCCGCGGTCGCTCTGAGCACGTTCGGGTGCGATTCGAAGGACTTTCGACCGGCCCCGTAGCCGACCGCCTCGACGGAAAGCGCCGGCAGCGAATCGACGCCCTCAGCGAAGTGCGCCAGGATCGCCGCGCCGGTCGGTGTCAACAGCTCGCCCTCGAGTGAGCCGCCGGTTAGCTCCCACGACGCCGCTTCGGCGAGATAAACGACCGCTGGCGTTGGGATCGGATAGATCCCGTGACTCATCGATATCTCGCCGCTGCCGCCGGCGACCGGCGTCGTCACGACCCGGTCGGGAGCGAGGTCGTCGAACAGCAGCGCCGCTCCGACGATGTCCGCGATGGCGTCGTCAGCGCCGACTTCGTGGAAGTGCGTCGACTCGATATCGGTGCCGTGAACGCGGCTCTCGGCCTCTCCGAGCAGTCGAAACACCGCCTTCGTGTCGGATTCAACCGATTCGGACAGCCCCATCCCCTCGACGATCTCTTGGCACTCGGCGTAGGTTCGGTTCGGCCCGGAGCCTTCCGCGTGTGTGTGTTCGTCGTCGTGTTCGTGGCTATGGCTGTGAGCGTGATCGTGTGAATGGTCGTGTTCGTGATCGTCGTCATGATCGTGGCCGTGACTGTGGCCGTGATCGTGAGAATGAGTGTGATCGTGCTTGTGCCCACTTTCGTCTCCATCCGTCTCGAGCAGAACGTCCACAGTCGTCGCGGCGATCCCGTTCTTCGTCGTTTCGCCGATCCGGTACTCGACGTCGAGCGTCTCTTCGACCGGGGCGAGCGCGTCGGGATCGGCGCCGACCGCGACGAGCGCGGCGAGGATCATGTCGCCGCTGGCACCCGTCCGGCCGTCGAAAGCGAGCGTCTGCATAGTTCACGGTCGGGGAGCGTCCCGAAAAAGGGCGCGGTCCGGGCGCTCCGGCGGTAACCTTTAGGACCGAGCATCACCAATCTCGGACATGGTTTCTGATTTTCGCGTCACGGTTTCTCAGATGCCGGCGGGCGGATACACTGATCCCGAGTGGCGGCGGCTCGTCGGCCACGTCGACGACGCCGAAAGCGATCTCGTCGTGTTACCCGAGATGCCGTTTTACCGGTGGGTGCCCGCTTCCGATGACGTCGACGATCGCGAGTGGGACGCCGCGGTGGCGGCCCACGACGAGTGGATCGCTCGGCTGGACGATCTCGCACCCGCCGCGGTCGCCAGTTCGCGCCCGGTGATCC
>CAYQWI010000133.1:0-5770 GCA_964421165.1 uncultured Natronomonas sp. | reverse complement strand
CGATTCCGAGAACAAAGCCCAGGACTCGATCCGTTCCGCGCTTCGGTCGCCACTCCTCGACGTCGAGTTCGACGGCGCACAGAGCGCGCTCGTCAACGTCGTCGGCGGACCCGATATGTCGATCGAGGAGGCGGAGGGCGTCGTCGAGGAAATCTACGACCGGATCGATCCCGACGCTCGTATCATCTGGGGCGCCTCGGTCAATCCGGAGTTCGACGGCAAAATGGAGACGATGATCGTCGTCACCGGCGTCGAGAGCCCGCAGATATACGGGAAAAGCGAGGCAGAGAAGGAACGAGCGATTACTGCGGGCGAAGACGACATCGACTACGTCGAATAACGCAACGCATCGGCCACATCGAATAACGTCCGTTCCGGCCCGAGACGGGTTGTTAACCGGTTACCGACGATCTCGATGAAAGACTACAGCGATCCGTATGAGACGAGCGCCGTTGGGATCAACAAGTAAAAAAACCCCCGAGACGGAATACGAAGATATGAACACGCCCACAGACCTCACGTCGTACATTCGGGTTTTGAAACTCGCGAGCACGCCGACGTGGGACGAGTTCTCGAAGGTGTCGACGATCGCGGGGTTGGGAATCTTGCTCGTCGGCTTCATCGGATTCGTCATCTTTTCCATTATGACGTACATCCCGGGAGGACCCTGATGGCGATCTACGCCGTCAAGACCACTGCAAGCCAAGAGCGAACCGTGGCCGACATGCTCGTCAACCGCGAGGAGCCCGAGATTCACGCCGCGCTCGCACCCGACGCGCTCACGAGTTACGTGATGGTCGAAGCGGACGGGACGGCCGCGATCGACAGAGCGCTCGAGGACATCCCCCACGCTCGAAGTCTGGTGTCGGGACAGCCGTCGCCGTTCAGCGAGATCGAACATTTCCTCAGCCCGAAACCGGACGTCGAGGGGATCGCAGAGGGCGATATCGTCGAGTTGATCGCCGGGCCGTTCAAAGGCGAAAAGGCACAGGTTCAACGGATCGACGAGGGGAAAGATCAAGTCACAGTCGAGTTATACGAGGCGACGGTTCCGATCCCGGTGACCGTCCGCGGCGATCAGATCCGCGTTCTCGACTCCGAAGAGCGGTAACAGTCAGAGGAAGTATCGTACCAACCGAAGCGTTCGAACCCCGTCTTTCGGTCCGTCGCGAGGAAACTACGAACGTCTACGATAATCCCTATCAGTTACGCTTCCGTTTTCGCGTTCTGCCCGTTTCGACTGAGCTGTTCGACGACGGCTTCGACGTTCGCCTCGTCTTCGATCTCGGTGAGGACCGTCTCCCGAAGCCGGATATCGTCGGTATCCGCCTCGTAACTCCGCAGATATTCGGCCCGAGAGTGTTCTGAGAAGGCATGTCGAATCGCGAAGTAGCCGTCAGGGACGGTCGTTCCACAGATCGCACACCGGTGTCGTTCGTGCGATTTCGCCTGGTGAACGAGCAACTGCTCGGCGTCGTCCGTCGTGTAATCACAGCCGCCGATAGCGCACTCCCACATACCCGACCCGTCGGCGTCCATATATAAAACGTTTCTTGAGAAATCGGAACGGATAACGCCGTCGGCCACAGTATTCGGCGTATGGATCGGTTTCGCCTCGACGCACACGTCAAAGTGCTCGACGAACGAACCGTCGAACGGGCAAAAGCCCGCGGCCTCGACGGACTCGTCTACGCGCCCCATTTTACTCGGCTCCCCGACGTTCGAGAGCGGGCAGCGCGGTTCTCGGACGAGGAGCTACTGATCGTCCCAGGGCGCGAAGTATTCACCGGCGATTGGCGTAACCGAAAGCACGTCCTCGCGGTCGGTCTTTCCGATCCGATTCCGGACTTTATCACGCTCGAAGGCGCGATGGCGGAGTTCGAACGCCAAGGGGCGACCGTTCTCGCACCGCATCCGGAGTTCGCGACGGTTAGTCTCGAAGCACACGATATTCGGGCCCACAGAGATCGAATCCACGGCATCGAGGCGTACAATCCGAAATACCTCGAAACGCACGCTGAACGCGCCCGAGAGCTCGCGACCGAATTCGATCTCCCGACGTTCGGATCGTCGTACGCGCACTTACCGAAAACGGTCGGCGAAGTCTGGACCGAGTTCGATCGAACCTTCGAGACGAACGAAGAAATCGTCGAAGCGTTACGCGAAGCGGTCCCACGGAGAGTGTATCACCGACGAGGAGTTCAACACCAGCTACGCTGTGCCGCGGAGTTTTCCCACCTCTTTTATGAGAACAGTTGGGGGAAGGTCGATCGGCTCTTTTTATCGGGAACGGAGCCGACTCATCCAGAGCACATCGCCTACGATGGGCGGTTCGACGGCGTGAGTGTCTACTAGAGCGGAACCTGCGCTGCTAGCGCGCCGATGTCGACGTATTCGGGGAGGATGTGTACGATCAGGATCGCGGCGGCGAGTTCGATCGCCGTGACCGCGATCGTGACGACGTTCGCGAACCGACTCGAGGTCGTCACGCCCGACGGGAATCCGTACTCCTGGCTCGAAAGCGGATAGAACAGCGCGATTCCTCGACGACTCCCCAGGTAATCGAGGACGTAGTGGGTGAGGATGCCGATCCAGACGTAGCTGAGATTGCCGAAAAAGATCGGAAACGCGACGAAGAGACCGAGGACGGGGAGGTTGTGGAGCGTCTTGCGGTGTTTGCCAAAGGCGGTGTCCACATCCGGAAAGAGCGCGCCGAGCGTGACGGGGATCGTCACCGCGACGACGGCACGCAGCGTCTCCGTAGTGCCCGAGGGTTCGAGAACGAATCCCAAGCCGATCCCCAAGAGAACGGCGTTGAGAACGTGCCCCTGTTTGTTCATATCGGTGGGATACCCGCCCGACTTAAAGGGTATTCGTTCGGGGGCGATCGAATCGCCAGCGTCAGGCCGACTCGACGGCGGCGTACAGATCGTCGAGCGCTTGTTCCGCTATCTGGCGTTTGATGTCGGTTCGGGTCCCGTCGAAGACGTAGCGCTCGACGTCGCACCACGAGCCGCCGGTACCCCACTCGGCAGCGTGTGCGACGGCGATATAAACCGTTCCGACCGGCTTCTGTTCGGAACCGCCGGCGGGTCCCGCGATTCCGGTCGTGGCGACTCCCCAGCTCACGCCGGCGCTATCGCGTACGCCGCGAGCCATCTGCTTTGCGACCGGCTCACTGACGGCACCGACTTCGTCGAGGACTTCGCGGGAAACCCCGAGCAACTCCAGTTTGGCGTCGTAGCTGTAGGTGACGAGCGAGCGGTCGAAGTAGTCACTCGAACCGGGTACGTCGGTCAACAGCGAACCGATCAGTCCGCCGGTGCACGACTCCGCGGCCGCGACGAACTCTCCCCGCCCTCTGAGCGCGTCCCCAAGCGCTTCTGTGCGTTCCATGCGTATCCCGACGGAGGCTACGGACTTGAAACCGGAGTAAACATTCGGCCCACCGATCGGCGGGCGTAGCCGGACTCGCAGTCTACGACTGCGGCCGTTTCGGCGGCGTCCGGGCTGTCTGGGTCCGGGATAGTATATAAACAAACGGATGAAAGGAGGTTACAGAAGCAACAAGATCACCAGCGCGGCGAACAGCGCCAGCGTGACGAGGAAGATACTGGCGCCCGAGGACGCTCTGAGCTGGACCGTCTCCTCACCGCTTTTCGAGAGTTCCTCCGCTTCGATCCCCGGAAGACGCGTCGCGGTTCGGTAGGCGTAGCGACCCGGGTCGGAGCCGACCCGCATCGAGGCGGCCGCGCTTGCCATGACGACACGATCGACCGCGGCCCACAGCTCGGTAACGCTCCACACGAGCCCGCGGCCCGCGTAGAAAGCCGCCGGGAACGTGACCGTCTGGACATCAGGTATCCACGCCATTCGGGTGATCGGCCCCTTCAGGCCGAAGAAGGCGACGAAACCGACCACGAGCAGGATGACGCCCTCGGTGAGGTGGCCCGTGCTGAACGGATCCGCCTCGGCGGCGACCGCTTCGGTGAACGGCAGCAGTTCGTAGAACATGCCGTGTGCGAAGCCGAAGAGGATGCAGATTCCACCGACGAACAGCATGGCGATCGTCTGGCCGGGAGTCGCATCGCGAGGGGTGACCGTGTTCTCGCCGTGGAAGAAGATGTAGTAGCCCAATTTGATGAACGACATGAACGTCCCGACCGCGCCGACGATGAGGAGCCACCACAGCAGATCCTCACCGAGCAGCAGCGAGATGTTGTTCAGTTCGTGCGCGCCGTCGAGCACCATCCCCTTCGAGACGAACCCGTTGGTTCCGGGGACAGCAGTAATCGACGCTGCGCCGATCACGTATGCGAGGAAGGTCAACGGCATCACGTTCCAGAGCCCGCCCAGTTTTTTGATGTTGTTCTCTTGAGTCCGGTAGATGACGACGCCGACCGCCATGAACAGCAACGCCTTATAGAGGATATTGTTGAACGCATGTGCGAGGCCGCCGGCCGCGACGAAGTTACCGAAGTCGCCGCCGAGCGTCGCCAATCCGATCCCGGCGAGCATGTAGCCGACCTGCGCTTGAATGTGATACGACAGGAGTCGTCGCGGATCGTACTGCAATAGCGCGAAGAAGACGCCGTAGACGGCCATCGCGCCGCCGAGGTAGGCGAGCCACAGTCCGCCGTCGGGGAACGCTCTGAACATCACGAAGACGGCCGTCTTCGTGGTGAACACCGAAAGGAACACCGAGGCGGCGAAATGCGGCCGCGGGTAGGTGTCCGGGATCCACGAGTGAAGCAGGATGAATCCGCAGTTGACGCCGATACCGAGCGCCGCGAGCAGCGCGGCGGTGCTGCCGAACGGACCGCCGGCCGCGCCGTGGATTCCGTCAGCGGCGGCATAGAGGAACGAGCCGACCTCGACGAAGTGGAAGATCACCGCACCGAGCAGGATGGTTCCGCCGATCCCGTGGAAGATCGCATAGCGGTAGCCCGCGCGGACGGCCTCGCCGCCGTAGTGCCACACCAAAAGCGTGGACGTGACGGCCATGAGCTCCCAGAAGAAGATCATCGTCAGCCAGTCGCCGGCGAAGACGACACCGGCCGTACTGGCAACGTAGCTCATCGCAAAGGCCGTCATCACCGGCGAGGCTTCGCTCGCGTACGCGTAGAGGACGGCCGCAGTCGCGAGGATCGCGATCCCGACCGCGAACAGTTGCGTCGCGCCGTCGACCTGCATGAAGACGACCTCGAATCCGAGGAACGTCGTCTCGAGATACCGTTCGACGCCGGCGCCGGGGGCCAAGAGATAGCCCTGTACACCGACCGCCACGGTCGCGAGTCCGGCGATGAGGTGGCCGGGCAATCGCGGAAGGAACGCGACGGCGAACGCCGCGATCAGCAGATACGCGAACGGGGGGATCGTCTCTATCATCGCGCCACCTCCGTGTCTTCGAGGACGCCCTCGACGATGACTTCGATGAGGTCGAGGAAGAGCACCTCGTAGGGGACGATCCCGACGAGGATCGCGCCGGTCACGGCCGCGAGGATCGGCCCGAGCATGAACCATGTCGTCTCCTTACCGCGGAACGCGTCCCCGGCGGTGAGTCGCCGCCAGCCGCCCGGCGGCGGGCCGCCGTGGTGGTCGTGGTCGTCGTGACCGTCGTGGTCATCGTGAACGTCGTGGCTGTCGTCAGCGTCGTGATCATCGTGACCGTCGTGTGTCTCATCGTCGTCGACGTGATCGCTCGGATATTTGTCCACCGCGTACTCGCCGTCGACGAGCGGCGCGGGTTCGCTGTAATCGCGCCGTTCGC
>CAYQWI010000132.1:0-5820 GCA_964421165.1 uncultured Natronomonas sp. | reverse complement strand
CGAACGGGTGATCGAGTACCACTTCCTGCCGGACATTATCGGCAATCTCCGGGCGTTCTCCAGACAGGAGACGCGGTGTCTCGACTGCGGCGAGAAGTTCCGACGGGTGCCTTTGACCGGCGACTGTCGGGAGTGCGGCGGTCGGGTGAACCTCACCGTTCACGAGGGGTCGGTCAAAAAGTACATCGACACCGCGATTCAGGTCGCAGAGGAGTACGGCTGTCGGGAGTACACGAAACAGCGACTGCAGATTCTGGATCGCGCCGTCGAGTCGGTGTTCGAAGACGACACGAACAAACAGAGCGGAATCGCGGACTTCATGTGAGCGAGTTCGACGACGTCGCTGATTTGAACGAGCGATGGGGTTTTGCCGGCGGGCGACGCAGGGAGCCGTAGATGGAGTTCGAGGAACTGGAGTCGATCCCGGGCGTCGGTTCGAAGACGGCCGAGCGGTTGGCCGAACTCGACGATCCGGCGGAGGCGCTGTCCGACGGCGACGTCGCACGGATCGCCCGCGCGCCGGGGATCTCCGAGGGGCGGGCGGCCCGGATCGCTCGGGCGGCGATCCGACACCGACACGGGGATTCGGAGTCGTTTCTCGCGACTGACCGAGCGAGAGAGCTGTACGAGTCCGCGCTCGAACTGCTCAAAGAGCGGGCTGTCACCGAGTACGGTGCGAAGCGACTGGAGACGCTGTATCCGAGCGCCTCGGCGGCGCGGATCGACGAGGTCCGAGCGTTCTCGGAGGCGGCCGTCGAGCGGGAGCCGACGCCGGCGCTTCTGGAGGCGCTTTCGGGCGTCGCACCGCTCGAATCGCCCCGAGAGATCACTGTCAGGGATCGGTGTCTGGCAACGAGCGACGCGGAGACGTACTCGAACGCCCAGTCGGCGGTCCCGGAGTTGAGCGTCGAGTTGATCGAGGACGCGCGGGACGTGGCGGATCTGGCTCGCGGATACTCGACGGTGATCGTGTTGGACGAGTCGTTCGCTGGCATTGACGTGGACGGCGACGTTCGGGTGGAACCGACGGCGCTCGAAACGCCCGCGGCGGTCGTCCCGGAGCGAACGCTCGCGTTTTTCGCCCACAACCGCGATCGGCTGCTGGCGGCGGGGGCGGTACACCGAAACGCGCCCGGGCTCGATACCCCGCTCGACGTCGACGCGCTGGATGCGGCGCTGAAGCGGTTGGACGACGACGGCAGCGTCGTCGACGACGAGCGGCTCAGTCGCGTCGAAAACGCGATCGACGATCTCGACGCCGCCGTTTCATCCGCCGAAACCGTCGCGAACGACCGGCTCAGAGCCGCGATCGAAGAGCGCGACGTGACGATCGAGGGATCGGATCTGCTGTCGCTCGTCGAGCGGGGGGCCGGCGTCGATTCGCTGCTCGAACGGGAGCTGGCCGACGAGTTCGCCGAGGCGATCGAGGCGGCTCGCGGAGAGCTCGTCGAGACCATCGGGATCGGGGAGTACGAGTCGCTCGCGCGTCAGGCGTTCGGAGAGGAGCCGACGTTCCCGGTCGAACACGACGAGCGAGTGATCGACCGGCTGCGAGAGGAGCTGATCGCCGAGCGGGATCGGCGCGGGGTGCGGCTCAAACGGGACGTCGCCGAGGAACTCAGAGAGCTTCGTGAGCCGTCGGAGCGGCTGGTCAAAGACGCACTGGAGCTGGACGGTGAGCTCGCTATCGCGCGGTTCGCGAACGATTTCGACTGCACGTTCCCGGAAATTGAGGGGAAAGGCGTCGCGATCGAAGGTGGCCGATCGCCGCTTTTGGACGTCGAGTTCGAGGCGGTCGAGCCGGTCGACTACGAAGTGTCCGGCGTCTCGCTGCTGTCGGGCGTTAACAGCGGCGGGAAAACGTCGACTCTGGACTTGCTCGGGACGATCGTCGTGTTGGGACAGATGGGACTGCCGGTTCCGGCCGAATCGGCCCGAATCGAGCGGTTCGAGGCGCTGCATTATCAGGCGAAAACACAGGGAACGCTCGATGCGGGGGCGTTCGAATCGACGCTCAGAGAGTTCGGTTCGCTCGTCGAGGGAGACGCCACCCGATTGGTGTTGGTCGACGAGTTGGAGTCGATCACGGAGCCGGGGGCGAGCGCGGTGATTATCGCCGGGATACTGGAGGCGTTAGCCGAGAGCGATTCGACGGCCGTCTTCGTCTCGCATCTGGCCGGCGAGATCCTCGAAGCGGCAACGGTCGACATCAGCGTCGACGGGATCGAAGCGATCGGGTTAGTCGACGGTGAGCTACAGGTGAACCGATCACCGATCACGGATCACCTCGCCCGCTCGACACCCGAACTCATCGTCGAGAAACTGGCCGAAGAGGACGGTAATGGACTGTACGATGAGCTGTTAGAGAAGTTCGAAGCGAGGTAGCCGTTAGCGTCGACAGCGAAACTGGCTAGCCCGAGACCGAGCTCATCTATCCAGCCCGGCGAGCCGCACGTGTTCGTCCGGGCAGGCCACGAGTCAACTGACCTTGGTGTCGGGGACACTCTCACTAACCGGCGAGTTTGCCGAGCATGAGTGGGTGTCCACCGACAAGACCCACCCTCAACAAGCGAGCGAGTCCGCAGACTCCGAGCGCAGTAGGGTGGGGTAGTTGACCACCAGGCATCAAAGGGAGAACCAATTGCTCATTGAAGATGGTATCTGATCATCATAACACATCTCGTATCGACTGAATTTCATTACTATATAATAACATATATACCTTTCTAACAATGTTTTGAAATTTTTACTACTCTCATCTACGTTCTGATCAGCCAAGTGAAAGTAATATCTCTGAAGAGTATACGGCGGTAATAGAGGTTCTCAAAGACTTACTCAGTATTCTCTGAACATTCACACGATCCGCGTCGGAGCAGCTCGATAGCATCATACTGGGTATTACAATCTTCACAAACAACCCTGATATCCACAAGTGTCCGAAAAGAACCCATTGTAATCCGCTCATTACTACGTAATTGTTTGATTTTTCCCTCTGTAACCGAGGTAACTCGTCCCTGAAGCTGTTGGATATTCTCGATCTCTCTTTCGATCGGATCTACCTCTTTCGGAGAATACTCAGCATTTCGGTATTTCTTGAGATACGTTCGGATCGCTTGGTACGTGACAAAGTCGCGCTCGAGCGTTTCAACATCGAGTCCATCGCGTTCGAGTCGACGCCGAATTCGCATCTGATCTGTACTTCCATCCGCAGTCAACAACCGATACATGTTCTCGATCTCTCCATCCAACACGCGGATCTCTGCGTCCGCAAGCGCCCGCGAAAGCAACTGGTGATTGAAATACGTCGCTAAGTCTCGCAGGCTCTGTCGATCTTCCTCTGCGGTCCACCGACGCTCAAGTTCGGCTCCCATCCCGTCCAGTCCGTACTCTTCGATCAACCGAGCGACCTTACTCGGTCGCCCACGAGAGGTTTCGCGTCCATCGGTGTCGGTCATACGAACACAACGGTATGCAATCGTTAGTACTCTTTTGTTGACCGAGCGCATGCATCGATAGAGTTTGTCACTCTAAACACTGCATCATTCATCATATTTATCTCTTAAACGAACAAACGTGCGAACATGAGTACTGGACAACGTCTCGAAGACGCAACGATCTCCGTCAAAAATATCGGCGGGATCGACGAGACGTCCGTTACGTTTTCCCCTGGTGTAACAATTCTATCAGGAGAGAATGCGACAAATCGAACATCGCTGTTACAAGCGATTATGGCCGCACTGGGCGGAGAAAACAACTCGATCAAAGGCGACTCAGATCACGCAGAGGTTTCATTAACACTCAACGGACAAACATATACCCGCGAACTCACCAGAAATGGAAGGACAGTCGTCCGGGACGGAGAACCGTATCTTGATGACCCAACGCTCGCTGAACTCTTTGCCTTTTTACTCGAATCGAACGAAGCACGCAGAGCCGTAACGACACAAGATGATCTTCGTGAACTCATCATGCGGCCGGTCGATACCGATGAGCTACAACGGGAGATCGAGACACTGAGTAAACAACGAACCGACATTGAGCAGGAATTAGACGAGATTGACAGCCTTAAATCACGGCTTCCCGCGCTCGAAGAAGATCGAACCCGCCTCCAAAACGAGATCGAAGAGATTCAATCGAAACTCGCTGAAAAAGAAGCCGAATTAGAAGCCCAAGACGGAAGCGTCGAACAGACTCGTGAAGAAAAATCCGAGCTCGAAGATCGGTTAGCAGAGCTTCGCTCGAAACGGTCGAGCCTTGAAAACATCCGATATGAGCTCGAAACCGAGCGTGAAAGCATCGAGGTCGTTGAAAAACAAAAGCGAGAACTCAACGAAGAGTTTGAAGAGCTGCCAGAGACACCAGTCGGGGAAATCGATGAGTTAGAAGCGACAATCGATCGACTCAGAACACAAAAACAAGCCCTCGAAGCGGAGATTTCTGAGTTACAGAGCGTAATCAAATTCAATCAAGAGACGCTTGAGGAGACTGAGACAACGCTCTTAGACTCCGTCGAGACCTCAAGCAATGGCAATGTCACAGATGAGTTAGTCGCTGATGACTCAGTAACCTGTTGGACGTGTGGAACGAACGTCTCTCAAACACAGATCGAGACGACAGTTTCGCATTTACAAGAGCTGAGCCAATCAAAGCTCGGCGAGATACAGGATATCGAAACAGAGCTAGACGAGTATACAAAACAGGTTCAAACGCTCGAAAAGCAACAACGTCGACGCGAACAGATCCAGCGGCGCCGCTCCACGCTCGACGATGAACTCGAACAGAGCAAAGAGCGGATTGAAGAGCTGACAACTCGTCGAGAAGCGCTCACCGACGAGATCGAATCGCTCGAAACCGAAATTGAGTCACTCGAAGATGAGGATTATGAAGAGATCCTTGAGTTACACAAAGAAGCCAACCAACTCGAATACGATCTCGGGCGAGTAGAAGGGGATCTAGAGGATGTTACTGCAGAGATTACACGTATCGAAGACCAGCTCAACGAGGAGTCACAGCTCAAAGCACAAAAAGAAGAATACGAAGAACAGTTCGAAGCGCTCAGAACGAAGATCGATCGAATCGAACAGCAAGCGATCTCGGAGTTCAACGAGCACATGGAATCTGTGTTAGATATTTTAGGTTACGAGAATCTTGAGCGAATCTGGCTCGAACGAGTCGAGCGAGACGTACGTGAAGGACGCCGAAAAGTCACAAAGAACGTCTTTGAACTGCATATCATTCGACAGACTGAATCAGGAGTTGCATACGAGGATACGATCGACCATTTGAGTGAGAGCGAGCGCGAAGTGACGGGGCTCATTTTCGCACTTGCAGGCTATCTTGCACATGAGGTGTATGATATCGTTCCGTTCATGCTGTTAGACTCGTTAGAAGCGATTGATTCAGCGCGAATCGCCGAATTGATCGAGTACGTTGAAGGCTTTAGTGAATACCTTGTCGTAGCGCTGTTAGAGGAAGATGCGGAAGCGCTTTCTAGAGAATATGAGGAGATATCGGAAATATAAGAATAGAATTCCGCTCTTCGGAAGTACATTATTGATTTCAGCCGGCAGAATTCCCATAGGTGAACACTACTACCGAAGCACCGCCGAAGTATTAGCAATTTTTCGACGAAGTGTTAGGCCGCTTCGGTTGGCACTGTCCAGATAAGGAACGAGCAGGTCGAAGAGTTAGTGATCTATGCTACTCTCAAACCTGTTCAAAGAGATTTTAGACACTGCTACGCTTGGATGTTGTCAGCGCGAGCGGACGGCGACGCCCGTCAGGGCGTTCGCCGTCCGACTCCATGCTGCGGGTCTTTCA